>NZ_WBSL01000007.1 GCF_009377345.1 Deinococcus terrestris
CAAATTTCGTGACTGGTACAACCAGGTCCGGCTTCACTCAGCTCTGGGGTACGCCTGCCCCTGGGCTAAGCTGCTGGAAGCGGCGAAGTCTCGCAACGCTGCTTGAAGGATTTCCTGGAGCAGTACCCGGCCCTGAGTTTATCAGCAAGGCTCTGGATCGGTGGGCCCACGGGCGAGGTATCCAGCAGGTATTCATCCGACCCGGAAAGCCCGTGGAAAACGCCTATATTGAGAGTTTCAACGGTTGCGTGCGGGATGAGTGCCTCAACCTGCACTGGTTCTAAACACTCCATCAGGCCCGTCTGGTCGTGGCAGCGTGGCGAGAGGACTACAACCGGATTCGCATGCACAGCTCGCCGGACGGAAAGTCACCACACGAGTTCGCCCGCCTGAGTCAGGCGGGCTGAGGTACGCTCGAAGTGCAATTGGACTGGGCCGACCATGGGGGCCCCTCAATCCAGGTGGCGATGTCCTCTTCGTTGCGCTTCACGGCTCGCAATGCGGGCCGCTGGTAGGAGAAGTCCCAGCGTCTAAGTTTCCGAGAGAAATGCGCTCGGTAAAGCCCTACACTGTGCTTCACGCCAATCACCTGGTGAATTCTTGAAATCGTACAGTCACTGCTGCCGAAGCCATGCATATGAGGATCACCGTGAGTCTAGGCAGTGGAGCGCCTATCTGCGTGAAGGCGTCAACCGTTCAGGTGGCTCGGGAAGCGCTTCCTGTCCGGCGCATCTCAGCCGCGCATGCCGCGCGCGGATGGTCACTTCGGCAACCCCGAATTGCTAGGCCAGGTCACGAGTGGTGCGCTTGGGGTCATACAGGACGGGCTGAGCGGCGTCTCACCGCTCCTCCTGTTGGGTGCGGGTAAGGCGGCTGGGCCGCCAAGGTGGAACCGTTACGCCCTACGCTACATATTTACGCACGGATCACTAATCGGAATCCGTATGAGGGCGCCACCGCGTACCAGCCTTGCTCTGCTCCGCAGCAGAGGCGCCACACATCATGATCCGCAATCCGTATCAGGCGGCCCTCTCCCCCGACTCCTGAGCCGATGACCAGCTCCACACGCCTGCCTCAAATCCCATCTTGACAATTTTTGTTACAACGACTATTGTTTAACCGTTGTTCTTGACAAAAAGGAAGTGCCTCATGTCTATCTCTCCCCCTCAAGCTGAAGCCGCGAGCACCCTGGAACATCAGGTCTACCTGAGCCTTCAGCGGTTGGCCGCCGATCTCGGGCACCAGACAGCCGAGGTGCTGAAAGGGTCTGGGCTCAGCCTGGCGCAGTTCAACGTGCTGCGCATCCTGCGGGGGGCGGGCGAGGATGGGCTGACCTGCGGCGAGATTGGCGGGCGGCTGATCACCCGCGACTCGGACGTGACCCGCCTGCTCGACCGGCTGGAAAAGCAGGCGCTGGTGACCCGCGTCCGCAGTACCCAGGATCGCCGGGTGGTCCTGAGCAGCATCACGCCAAAGGGCCGGGACCTCCTGGCCGACCTCGACGCACCACTGTCGACCCTGCACCGGGCGCAGCTTGGAGCCCTCGGGCCGCAGAAGCTCAGGCAGGTGCTGGCCCTGCTCGATGAGGTCGCCGCCGCAAGTCGGCAGGTCGGCTAAATCGGCGCTCCCCATTTGCCTAAATATTCGTTTTCACGACTTTCAGCCCGACAAGGAGGTTCTCATGACCACGCTGCCGTCTACTCCTACCCATCCCAAGGGGCTTGACCTCGGCCTCACCGTACTGCGCGTGCTGATCGGCGTGATTTTCGTGGCGCACGGCCTGCAAAAGTTTTTCGAGTTCGGCCTTTCCGGAACGGTCGGCGCTTTCACCCAGATGGGCGCCCCACTGCCTGGCCTCACGGCACCCCTCGTGGCGGGGGTTGAGCTGCTGGGTGGCGCGGCACTGATCCTGGGGCTGCTGACCCGCGTGACGGGCGTTCTGCTCGCGCTGGATATGCTCGGCGCCCTGCTGTTGGTTCACCTGGCAGGCGGGTTCTTCGCGCCCAACGGCATCGAATTCGTGCTGGCCCTGTTTGCCGCCAGCGTGGCCCTCGCCTTCACGGGGGCTGGCCGGTACTCCCTCGACGCTTTGATCACCCGCCGGGCCTGACCCGCCCTCCCTCACCGCTAGTCCGCGCTCCTGTCAGCCCATCCCCTTTCCCCCACCCCCCGGAGGACCCATGACCACCCCCCCCGCCTACCGCCTCCATCCCGACCTCTCCCCCGGCGCGGCCGAGCTGACCGTCTCTGACCTGAGCCGCAGCGTCACGTTTTACCGGCAGGTGCTGGGCATGACTGTGCTGGAGCGTGGGGACGGGACCGCCCAACTGGGCACGGCCACCCGCCCGCTGCTGCGGCTGATGGAAGTGCCTGGAGCGCCTCCCGCGCCCCGCTCCTCCCCTGGGCTGTACCACTTCGCGGTGTTGCTGCCCACCCGCGTGGACCTCGCCCGCTGGGTGCGGCACGTGGCGGGACTGGGGCTACGGGTCGGGCAGGGTGACCACCTCGTCAGCGAAGCGTTTTACCTGAACGACCCCGACGGCCACGGCATCGAGGTCTACCGCGATCGGCCACGGCCAGAGTGGCGCTGGACCCTCGATCAGGTGGAAATGGCCTCCGACCCCGTCGACATCGCCGGACTGCTGGCCGAGCCCGGCGCCGAGATGCCCTTCCAGGGACTGCCGGAGGGCACCGTGATGGGCCACTTCCACCTGCGGGTGACGGACGTGGCCGCCGCCGAGGCCTTCTACCGGGGCGTTCTGGGCTTTGACGTGGTGTCCCGCTGGCCGGGGGCGTTGTTCGTATCGGTGGGCGGCTACCACCACCACCTCGGCCTGAACGCCTGGCAGAGCGAGGGGGGCAGGCCCGCCCCCGAGGCGACGGCCCGGTTGCTGGGCGCGGAGCTGGTGCTGCCGAGCGCTGCCGAGATCGAGCGGCTGGCCGGGCATCTGGAGGCGGTGGGCGTTCCCTTTACCCGTGATGGAGCAGGGCTGGACGTGCGCGATCCGGCGGGCAACCGGCTGAGCTTCAGAGCTACAGCGTAGACACCTCAAAACGGCGGGCGGCCTGAGATGGAGGTTGCCCGCCGCCATATGTGTCCGGCCCGCCGTACCCGCTCAGACTTGGCGGCTCTGGCACAAAGGCGACCTGTTCGAGGACCGCCGCATTCCCCGTTGGTGCGCCGCAGGGCTTCTTCGGCCTGTTTGCTGGCCGTGATGTCACTGAAGGTCACCATGGCCCTCAGAATCTCGCTGCATGGCGACGTGCTCCACCGGGAAGCCAGTGCCGTCCCTACGTCAAAAGACCTTTGCGTCGGCGCGGCGGACCTTGACGTCTTACCGGGCCTGCCCGATCAGGCATTTCTCCTCCGCGGGTAGACCTGGCCGTCCGAGCGGGTAGGGTGCAGCAGCGGATGCTGGGAGCATCTCAGCATCGCGCCCAAGCTGTGGCTTGTCATCGCCAGCGCCGCCGGATTGGCAAAGGTCGTGTTGACAGAGGGGTCCACCCTAAGGATGCCTTCTCCAGCCGATTCGAGCAGTTGCCGGTTCAGCGCCTAAAGCTGCTATCCATGGCGGTGTTACGGTTCCCGACCTCCCGCCCGCCATATCCCTCAAACGGGCGCGGTTTCACCGGCCGAGGGGTGTTGCAAAGTTGCACCAGGGTGATGCTCCTCAGAGTCTCGCGGATGCCCCGCGAGGCCGAGCGTCACGCCCGCTTGAGGTTGCGCTCACCGGTACGCTGGTGGGTCGCGCAGCGCGGTTTGGTCTGGCAGGGATTGAGCATCACCGGGCCGTTCACCGCCCCAATCACGTCGAGCAGACTGATCCTGGCCGGGTCTACCTTGAAGGTCACGCCGCCGCCCCGGCCCTCCGTACAGGTGACGAAGTTCATCTCCGCGAGACGCCGCAGTACCTTGGCCAGAAAGGGATAGGGCAACTGCGATTGCTCAGCGATGGTGACGGCATTCGTGCTGAGGGTGCCCCAATTGCGGTACCAGCCGATTTGCAAAAGTCAGCGTACCTCAGCCCGCCTATTCTAGGCGGGCGAATTCGTTCGGGGTCCGTCCACCCAGCGAGGTATGCGGCCTGACGGCGTTGTAGTCCTGGTGCCAGGCAGAGAGGATCAGGCGTGCCTGATCCAAGCTTTGGAACCAGTGCAGATTCAGACACTCGTCTCGGACGCGGCCGTTGAAACTCTCGATGTAAGCGTTCTCGACGGGCTTCCCCGGCCGGATGAAGGTGTGCGTGATGCCGCGCCCATGGGTCCAGAGATCCAGGGCCTTGCCCGCGAACTCCGGGCCGTTGTCGGTGGTGATGGCCTGCGGTCTGCCCCGGAATCGCACGACCGCTTCCAGAGCGCGGACGACGTCATGACCCGTGATAGAGGTCCCGACGTGCATCGCCAAGCACTCCCGGGTGAAGTCATCCACGACGTTCAGAACGCGAAAACGTTGCCCGGAGGCCAGCTGGTCCGCCATGAAGTCCAGGCTCCACCGCTGATTGGGCGCAGAAACCGCAGGTTTCTGCTGGCGCTCTCCTACGCTGAGCTTGCGGCGCTCCTTCTTCCGAACGGCCAGCCCTTCGGCCCGGTACATCCGGTAGACACGCTTGTGATTGACGGCGATACCCTCTCGGCTCAGCAGCAGGTGAATCCGCCGATACCCGAACCGAGGTCGCTCTCGGGCCAGTGTGCGGAGACGCTCGACCAGGCGCTGGTCTTTTTCCCTTTTGGGGCTGTTCCGTCTGTGCGTGGTCCGGGAGAAGCCCAGCACCCGGCAGGCCCGACGTTCGCTGACCGCAAAAGAATCCCGCAGGAGGGTCACCATCTGCTTTTTAAGGGGCGTCTGCGCCTGGGACGACGTCCCAGGCGTCACCACTTTCGTCCTACCACCTCCTTCAGCATGGCGTTGTCGAGCGACAGGTCTGCCACCAGCTTCTTGAGACGCTGGTTTTCTGCTTCTAGCTGGCGGAACTTCCGGGTTTCGTCTTTGGTCATGCCGCCGTACTTGGCTTTCCAGCGGTAGATGGTCGTCATCGCGACTCCATGAAGTCGCGTCAGATCGCTGATGGGTGTGCCCGCTTCAAGCTGCCCGAGGATGTCCAGGATCTGTTGTTCGGTGTACCGTTTGCCTTTCATGCGCCTCCAAGTTTGCTGCTGGATTTGCAATCAGACTGGCACCGGAAACAGGGGCAAGGTCAGTGCCGGGATGCTGAGCGGTGTTCAGCAGCGCGTGGACTGCATAACTTTACTCACGCTTGAGCAGGGTACGTCAAGGGCCACCGGGAACCCCGGTTGGGCCAGCCGTGGACAGGGCGGTCGTGAATCCATCTTACCTGGACAGAAGTGTCCAGTTTCAGAACAGGTGGTGGAGTCCGCGCGATTCCCCCCGCGTTCACGTCGGGTCAGCCCCTTCCTCCACCCTTTCCCGCATCCACTTTGGCATCTGTTTCAGCCACTTTTTCAACTCGGCTTCCTGACCACGCCCAAGTTGCTGAAGGAAGCGGGGGTGGCCCAGGGTCCGGCGCACCTGTTCGAGTTGCCGCACCACCAGCGGGTCAGCTGGGGGAATCGGCCGCAGCGCGGCGACGGCCCCACGCAGTTCGCGCCCGGTGGCCCCTCCCAGGGCCATGTCCAGCAGGCGCGGGCGGTGCTCGTCGGCGACGGCGGCGACGATCCCAGCGACGCTATAGGGCAGGCCGTGGGACCGCATGGCTTCCAGCACCTCCGGCGGCCATTGCAACATCCTCAGCTTGTTTTTGGCGAAGCTCTGCCACGTCTGCTGACCTACCAGCGCGAAGACGTCCTCCAGCAACGCCACCTGCTGCGGGTCGGGGTTGCGGAGATTGGCCATCAGGGCCTGCCGCGCTCCCCCCGGCGTGAGGTCCAGGCGCAGGGCGATCAACCGCAGCAGTCCCTCGGTTTCGTCGATGGGTGAGAGGCCCTCGCGCTGCAGGTTCTCAACCAGACCAACTTCGATCATCTGCAAGTCGGTAAGGGGCCGCACCAGCACAGGCACCTCGGCCAGTCCTGCTGCCAGGGCCGCCCGGTAGCGGCGCTCTCCGGCCGCGATCTCGAAGCCTCCCCCCGAGGAGGCGGGCCGGACCAGCAGTGGCTGCAAGACGCCCTGTTCCCGCACGCTGCGGGTCAGCCGCTCCAGTTCCTCCGTGCCGATGTAGCGCCGGGGCTGGCTCCCGTAGGGCCGCAACTGCTCAAGCGGCAGGCGCTGAACTTCCGGGCCTGCCTGGGTCAGGGCTTGGGCGCCTCCCAGCAGGCCCCCCAGCTCACGCTGTGGCCGCTTACGGGTCACGCCGCCCCTCCCCGGACTTTCAGGCCCACGGCCCGCGCCACGTCTTCTGCCAGGCGCCGCACGTCCCCGTGCACGGGCGAACCCGGTGCATACAGGCCCACGGGCTGGCCTGCCGTCGTGCTGTCAAGCCAGACCGCTTCCCGCTGCGGCACCGGGCGGGCCAGCGGAGCAAGGTTGTCCTGCAGGGCCGCGAGCACCTCCCGGTCGTGCAGACGCCGGGCGTCATATAGGGTCGGGACGTAGAGGGCCACCGTCAGGTCCGGCCGCACATCCCGGTACTCCTGAAAAGCCTCGGTCAGCCCCGGCAGGGCGTCCAACCCCTTCTGGCGGGTGGGGACCGGGACAATCATGTGGTCGGCAGCGATGGCTCCCAGAATCGACAGTTGCCCCAGGCTGGGCGGACTGTCGATCAGCACGAGGTCGTAGTCTTCCGCGACTTCCAGCAGGGCGCGGCGTAAGCGGGCGTGTGCCCCCACCCGGCCCATCATCTGATTTTCTGCCAGAGCAAGGCTGACGTGCGAGGGAATCAGCGAGAGGCCATGCGTCTGCCGGGGCGTCGGTAGCCGTGCGCCGTCCACTGCAACGCTGTAGACCGTCTCTGGGCGCTCCACCCCGCTGACCCCCAGCCACCCAGTCAGGTTGGCCTGGGGATCAAGGTCGATCAACAGCACGCGCTGGCCCTGCTGACTCAACTCGTAACCCACCTCTCGGGTCACACTGGTTTTGCCCGCGCCTCCCGCGTGGTTGAAGACGGTGAGGATGTTCATGCCCTCACCATAGCCCGGTTCACCGTTCTTTTTGAAAAGAACGCACGGCCGATAAGTGGGCAGCGGTGCTGTCCTTCTTAGAATGGAGGGCGCCGCCGCGTCAGCCGGACCATCGAAAGACTTGGTCACCAAGGTAGGTCTGAAAGTAGAGATGCGTTCATGACCTAGACGCTGAATCGGCCTAAGCCACCTATGGTGCGACCCCCACCTCCTAATTCCCCAGCTAAAACGGCCTCTGCCACAGTGCCCTCGACCGAAAGGAACCTGTTCTTTTCAAAAAGAACAGTTCGGAGGACTGGGTCCAAAGACAGCCACCTAACAGGAATCTCTTGTGCCTTATTTCACTTTATTTGACGTTCGATAACTGACTGAGAAAGCAAAATGGCAATTGGCCCCAGCCTTCTGTATGGGCCACCTTGCAGTGTCTTGATGGCTGCCAATTGGTCAGTTGTTGGCCCAGTCTGTGCCTGAGACATACCTGTGGGATTCCCTGAGACATACCTGTGGAGTTGCCGTGTTTTGCCTGAGACATACCTGTGGGGTTTGACTCTCTTCCGCTGGGACATACCTGTGGGATTCGGACCATTCCCCACAGGTATGTCTCAGAGGCCTGCTGAGACATACCTGTGGCGTTTGCTGAGACACACCTGTGGCGTTTTTTTCGGCCTCTGGGACATACCTGTGGCATAAAGCCTGCCTGCCTGAGACATACCTGTGGCGTTTGCTGAGACACACCTGTGGAGAAAAATCCGAAAACGCCGTATGAGACGACATGTATAACGCCGCTTTGGTGGTGTTTTTTCACCAATATCTTTTCCAAAATCTTTTCCAGAAAGCACTACTATCCAACACCAGGGAACCTATGGACGACCACAAGCGGGCAGGCTTCGACGATCTGAACTGGGGACGGCTGAACCTCGTGTCGGCCCAGGATCAGGTCGTGCAGCAGCACAGTTGGCGGGTCACCTACCAGCAGGGGGACCGGGTAGTCCGGGTGGCGTGCCGCGCCCTGCCGGACTACGGGGTGCCGCACGGGATCGACAACGACGTCAGCAGCGCCCTGCTCGATCACTACATGAGCATCGGGCTGCCCGAGGACGGGGAGATGATCCTGGCGGTGTCCGAGCTGATGCAGCTCGCCAACTTCCACCGCAGCGGCAAGTACCGCGAAATGCTCGCGGTGAGCCTCGACCGGCTGCACACCAGCTCCTTCGAGGTCAGCGGGGGCTGGCGCGACCATCCCAACCGGCGCTGGACCACCGCGAAATTCCACTTTATCGAACTGCTGGAGTACACCCACCAGGGCGAGTCGGGACGATTCGACGAGCGCAGCATGCTGCGCATCCGCTTGGCCGAGCCGCTGGTCGCTTCCCTGCGCAGCGGGTACACCAAGCCGCTGAACCTCGACTTCATGCAGTCGCTCTCGCGGCCACGCACCCGCATCATCTTCCGGCTGCTCGACGCCATGCGCTACAACCCGGAAGACCCCGACGAACTGATTGACGAGTACGAGGTCGGCCTGATCGAGTGGGCGGACCAGTGCAAGCTGCCCAACACCCGCCCCGACGCCATCCGCCGCGCCCTGGAAGGCCCCCATGAGGAGCTGCTGCGCCGGGGCTACCTCCAGGAGGTCGGCCTCAGCGGACGGGGGCGTCAGCAGCGGTTGCGCTACGTGTTCTCGCCGGAATTCACACCGGTCAGCCCAGCTCTGCTGCACCGCCTGCGGCTGCACGGGGTGGCCGACGGCGTCTCGCGGCAACTTGCCCGCCAGTACCGGACGACGGTGCTGCTGAGCCGCATCGACCTCTTCGAGCGTCTGCTCAAATCCGGCAAGCTTACCCTGCGCAAGACGGCGGCCCACGCCCTGGTGCACCTGATCAAGCATCCCGACCAGTACGTCGAGGACGATCCTGCGCCCAGCCGCCGCGCCCCGGCCCTTCCGGCCCAGACTCAACTCGCCCCCGCTGAGCCCTCCGCGACGCCCGGCCTGCCCGAGCAGCTTCAGGGCCTCGGCGATGAGCAGCGGGCCACCTTCGCGGTCAAGCGGGTGTCGCTGCTCTACCACCGCAAATTCACCCCGCTGGAACTCGACACGCTGCGTCACCGCCTGCTGGAAGGGGAGATGGACGCCCTCGCGCTGCTGGAGGAGGCCTACCGCCGCCTCGCGGTGCTGGAAGCCCAGAGCTTCGTAGATGAGCTGAAGACCTCTCTGCGGTCCGGATGATGGTCGAGCTCGGATGCGGATGGGCCGTGCGGCTCCCAGGAAAGCCGTGAAGGCCCCTGCGCTCTGCCCCATGAACTCCGGGTCACCTCGCCGCCTTGAAGGGGCCTTCCTGAGCCTCCTGTGAGGTTCCCCCTCATCCATAAGAAAATCCCGCACTTCAGGAGCGCGGGATGATCAGCAGGGTTCCGGTTTCGGGGTCGGGGAGGACGCGGGCCTCCAGCCCGTATACCTCCCGCAGAAACGGCGGCGTGATGACCTCGGCGGGAGGTCCCTGGGCGACCACCTGTCCGGCTCGCAGGGCGATTACCCGCGTGGCGAAGCGGCTGGCCTGCGAGAGGTCATGCAGGACCATCAACAGGGTCATGCCCCGCTCGGTGGCGAGGCGCTGGAGGAGCCCCAGGGCCTCGTGCGCGTGGGCAAGGTCGAGGTAGGTCGTGGGTTCGTCGAGCAGCAGCACGCGCGGCTCCTGCACCAGCGCCATGGCGATCCAGGCCCGCTGGCGCTCGCCGCCCGAGAGGCCGTGGACCTCCCGCTCCGCGAGGTGGGTGATTCCGGTGTCACGCAGCGCCTGCTCCACGAGGTCCTTGTCACTCACCCCGCCCCCGGAGAGCAGCCCCCGGTGCGGAAAGCGCCCCCGAGTCACGAGTTCGCGCACCGTCACGCCTTCGGGCAGGGCGGGGGCCTGCGGCAGGATGCCCAGCGACCGCGCCGCCTCCCGCCGTCCCAGCTGGGCGAGGTCGCGGCCTTCCAGGCAGACCGTCCCCCCACGGGGGGCCAGTTGCCGCGCCAAGAGCCGCAGCAGCGTGCTCTTGCCGCTGCCGTTGGGGCCGATCAAGGCCACCCGCTCGCCGGGCGCGAGATGCAGGTCCAGCCCCGCGATCAGGCCCCCTGGCCCCCCGTACAGGCCTTGAGCATCCAGCGCCGCTGTCACACCCGCCTCCGCAGCAGGTGCAGGAAGTACGGGGCACCCAGCGCCGCCGTGAAGATGCCGACCGGGAGCTCGGTCGGGTCGAGCAGGAGGCGGGCGGCCGTGTCGGCCACGACGAGCAGCGCCGCCCCCAGCAGCCAGGAGAGGGGCACCACCCGTTCATGGGCCGCGCCCACCGTCAGGCGGGCGACGTGGGGCACCACCAGCCCCACGAAGCCGATCACGCCGCTCGCCGCCACGCTGGCCCCCGCGAGCATCGCCCCCAGGGCCAGCAGCCCTAACCGCAGCCGCTCGACCCGCAGCCCCAGCCCGTGCGCGAGTTCGTCGCCCAGCGCCAGCACGTTCATCGCCCTTGAGGCGACCAGCGCGGCGATCAGGCCCACCACGCTCCAGGGCAGCAGGGCTTCGAGTTCGCCCCAACTGCGCCCGGAAAAGCCGCCCATCAGCCAGGACATCACGACCGGAAGCGGAGCGCTGGACACGCTCAGCAGCGCGTTCGTCGCCGCCCCCAGCAGGCTGGTGAGGGCCACCCCCGCCAGAATGAGCCGCAGCGGCTGCGCCCCCTCTCGGTAGGCCAGCCCATAGACGATCACCGCGCTGAGCAGCGCCCCCGCGAAGGCACTGAGCGGCAGCGCTGCGAAGCTCCCCGCGAAGAAGGAGAACGCCAGCACCGCCCCCAGGCCCGCCCCCGCACTCACGCCGACGAGGTGGGGATCGCCCAGCGGGTTGCGCAAGGCCGATTGCAGCAGGACCCCGGCGACGGCCAGGTTGCCCCCCACCACCGCCGCGAGCAGCGCCCGTGGCAGCCGCAGGTCCAGGATCACGGTGCGGGCGAGGTCGTCCCCGCCCCCGCGCAGGACCTCCACGATCTGCGCGGGCGAGACGGGCACCGACCCCCGCGTGACCGCCAGGACGAGCGCGGCGAGCAAGACGGCGAAGGCCCCGGCCAGCCACAGCACGAAGGTGCCCGGCGACCGCCCGGCGGCGGTGGGGGAGACCGCGACAGAGCGGTTCAGCATGACCTAGACAGGCCCACGGTCACTTCTGGTAGATGAAGCGGGCGAGTTCGCCGATGGCCTCGGCGGCGCGGGGACCGGGGCTGGAGAGCACCACCTCGGGGGCGATCTCGTAGACGCGGCCCGACTGCACGGCCCGCAGCTTCTGCCACAGCGGGTTGCGCCGGAAGTCGTCCAGGACGCTGCCCTGCTGCTGTCCCGTGGTGGTCGGCTTGATCACGATAATCACGTCCGGGTTGTCGGCCAGCAGCCGCTCGAAGGAGTAGGGGGTAAAGCCGGTGTAGCGCTTGTCGTCCGGCCCCTTGGCGACGTTCCGCGCCCCCAGCGCCGCGATCAGGTTGCCGGTAAAGGACTCCTTCTTGGCCCCGAAAAAGCTCTGGGGTGTGCCCACCAGTGTAAAGACGTTCAGGGGCCGCGACCCCCCCTTGGCGCGGGCGGCGGCCACGGCGGCCCGCAGAGTCTTCTCGGCGCGCGCGGCCTGCCCCGGCTGGCCCAGCCAGGTGCCGAAGCGCTGGAGCATCCCGTAGACATCGTTCACGCTGCTGCTCTGCAGTGCCACGACCGGGATCCCCAGCTTCTCCAGGCTGGGAATGAGCTGCCGCTGCGAGACGCTGGAGACGAACACCACGTCGGGCCGGGTCGCCGCGAGGCGCTCGAGGTTCGGCGTGTAGCTCAGGCCCACCTCGGGCACCCTCAGCGCCGCCTGCGGGTACGTCGCGCTGCTGGGCCGGGCGACGGGCGTCACGCCAACCGCGAAGACGCCTTCGACCAGAAAGGGGCTCAGCGCCGCCACCCGCTTGGGCGCGTCGGGGATGGTGACCTGACGGCCGAGGTCGTCGGTGACCGTGCGGGCCTGGGCGGACCCCAGTGCGGCAAGGGTCAGGAGCAGAAAGGACTTGCGGGACAGGGCATTCATCGGGCGTCAATTTAGTCCGCCTGGGCGGGACGATTGGCCGTGTCCGACCGGTCGGTTATGCCGGGAAGGCCGGGGGGGGTGGCTCGGGGATCTGACGGGGCCGTAACGTGCTGGAGCGGCCGCGCGATCCGCGTAGGCTCATTGGGGACCAAGTTCAGTGGGCTCATGGGCGAATGGGCACAGGGCGCAAATCAGGTGAGAAGCGTCGGGTCCGGTGAGGGAAAGGACGGGCCACGGTACGGGCTGTGCGGGGCGTCCAAGAGGCAGGCCGACCCGGTCCGGGCCTTCACTTCCAGGGGGGGGCCTGCGGCTGAAACGCCCCGCAGCAGCCGCTGCAAACTGAACACGCCGTCGGCTCCGCGCTGGCGAGAAGCGGGACTGCGGCCCATACCCCCGACAGGAAGAACCACGCCTTGTCCAGGATCCGTCGTGGCTGCATCTCGGTGGCGCGGACGTTCTGCCCTCAGCTGCGCGTTTCTATACTGGCACGCGTGAGCTTTTCTCCAGCGGCTGCCCCCGTCTCAACTCCACCGAAGTGGGTAAGCTGGTTGATAGCTCTGGTTCCCCTTTTCCCGCCGCTGTATTTGGTCGCGTTGGGGTGTCTGGGTCAGTTGCGCCAGCTTCCCCTTCCAGCGCGATACGTCCTTTTTTTCTTCGCCAGCACCCAACTGATCGCGGCCCTCTTCACGCCCGCGCCCCTGCTGTCGTTGGGACTGGCCGTTGGCCGTACCCTGCTGATCTTCGCCATGATTGCCGCGGGCGTGTACCTGCGTGAGAGCTCGAACGTACGTCCCCTCCTCTGGGGGCAGCTGGCCGTGTTCGGAACGGCTTGGGCCTATACCCTGGTGGCGCAGGGCTTCGGTGGGGTGCAGGCGCGACTTGGACACCCCTACTATTCCGTCGTCTCCCTGGGACTGGTGGCAGTCACCGCTCTCTGGCTGGTGATGTTCTGGCGCGGCACGCGGGTGTGGTGGCGCTGGCCCGCCGGGTTGCTCGCGCTGATGACCTTCATCGCCGCTGGCAGCCGGGGACCACTGCTCGCCCTGGGTGTCGGCTCGCTGGCAGCTTTGGCCCTGGGTGGTCGGCAACGCCGGTGGTGGGTGCTGCTGCCAGCGGCGCTGGTGCTTGGCCTCGCGGCGGCTTCCAACTCCCTCCAACTTCCGCTCCAACCGCTTGACCGACTGTTGAATGACCAGACGAGCGGACGCGAATACATCTGGAAAGATGCTGTGCTCGGCTGGCAAACCTCCCCGCTGGGGGGCGTGGGGGCCTACCAGGGAGGACCGTACCTGACGTTCCTCTTCAAGGATGGATGTCAGCTGACTCCGACCCTGGTCCGGAGCGGCGTTACCTGTCCAGAGGAGATCAGCCGCTGGTCGAGCGTCTGGTTGATCGCCCACAACGCCTGGCTCCACTGGCTGCTCGAGACAGGTCTGATCGGCGTGGCAGGACTGCTCGGCGTTATGGGCTACGCCCTGTGGCGGGCGACCCAGATCGTTGACCCGTTCGTGCTCGCCGTGCTCCTCGGGTTCACGGCCATGAACGTCGTCGACGTTGTCATCGCCGTGCCAAGCCAGCACTTTGCCGAACTGTGGTGGGTCTGTGTTGGCATCAGCTTGAGCGCGGGCGCACCAGCTGGGCGCTTGCCGCAGGAGGCGCTGCCTGGAAAGTAATCCAGCGTCCAGAGGCGCCGTGGTGGAAGAAGTGTGAATCTGACCAGTCAACACTCAGCGCAGTTGCCAGCCTTGTCCAAGCGGGTCAGGTTCTCCGGCAGGTCGAGTCGGGGGCGCTGACGGAGCTGCCGTCGCCAGAAGTCCCGCAGGCAGAAGCCGGGCTATTGTGAAGCCCGTGAGAACCCTGACCGTTTCCGGCCATGTGGGGGGAACTGGAGAGTCCAGCCTGACCCGTCAGATGGGGCAGGGAGGAAGGCGGCTGGGCCACCGGGCGTGGCGGGTCGCTCCCGCGCCTCGGGTTTTCCTGGCAGGCTGGTGGGACCTGGGGAGCGTGCAACGGAAAGAGCCGGTTTCCGGGAGTGCGGCACACGGCACCGCCCCCTGCCGCCGGGGGCCTTCACCGCTTCTCGGGGAAACAAGGCGGTGAGGGGCCAGGGCGGCGCGCTGCTGCGGTACCTGGCCGCCCACCGGACTTCAGCGGCCGGACGGGCCTTGCAACTGATCGCCCAGGGATACGCCGTCACCCTGATTGGCCTGGCCATCGGCGTGTGTTCTGCCCGCGCCCTGTCGGTCGAGGACCGGGGCACCCTGGCCCTGTTGCTGCTGGGGGGACAACTGTTCAGCCGTCTGGGCTCGCTCGGGTTCGAGCAGTTGATTCAAAAGGATGGCGTGGAGCGGGCCAGCCTCACGGCGTACTACCAGGCCGCCGCACTGGGCAGCGCGGCGTTGTTGCCGGTGATGGTCGGTTTCGTGATGTTCACGGACCTGGCACCGGCGCTGGCGCTGACGACCCTGCTGGGTGCTGGGCTCGTCAGCGTCCTGCGAATACACTCGGCCCTGCTGCTTCATCTGGACCGGCTGCGGACCCTCTTCGTGCTGAACGCGGCGCAGGCCGTCTTGCAACTGCTGCTGTTCCTGGCGGTCTTCCCGACCCATCACTACGGCGCCTTTTACGCGGCGTGGTTGCTCACCGTGGGCCTGGCCGCCCTGCTGAGCGCCCGTCTGGTTTCCGATCAGCGTGCGTCCTTGCCGGGCACAGCGGGTCCGCGGGCGGTCTGGGGATGGAGCCGGAGGTATGCCAGCGTCGCTTTCCCGGAAACCGTCCTGAGCTTCTGCCTGGAGTTGCCGATCGTCCGGTTCGTGCTGGGGGAGACGAGCGCGGGGCTCTACGCCATCTCCAACACCTTCACCAACATCTATTTTCAGGTGTACACCGCCCTGTCCGCCGTGCTGATCCGGCGCCCGTCCGGTCCCCGGTGGCCCATCTACCTATTGGTCGCTCTGGCCGGAGCTGGCCTGACCGTGATCAGCCGACCGCTGATCACCCTGCTGTTCGGCCCGGCCTACGCTGGGGCAGCGGACTATGTCGCCTGGATGATCCCCGCCACCTTCCTGCTGGGCGTGGCCCGGCTCGAGCAGGTCACGGCCAGGGCACCCATCCCGTTTCCGTGGCAACTGGGGTTGGTGACCGGATTTCTGCTTCTGCTGGTGCTGGCCGCGTTGGTGCCCGAACGGGCGCTGGCCGTGCCGTACATTGCGGCATGCTACGGTAGCTACTCCCTGGCCCTGGTCCTGGCTTCCCGCTGGCAGGGCCGGAAGGTCCCCACCGACGACGTTCCTTCCACTCGCCAGGAGACGCCATGAGAGTGCTGGCCCTGACCCCCTACCCCCCCGAAGGCCCCAGCTCCCGCTACCGGACCTACAACTTCGGTCCCTTTCTGGAGCGCGAAGGCGTGTCGCTGGACATCCGGCCCTTCATGACCCCGGAGATGTACCGGCGCTGGATGGCCCACAAACGTCTGGACGTCCCCATGCTGGCGGCGTTGGCGGGGCGCGGCACGCGCCGCTTGCTGGAGGTGGTGCAGGCGGGGCGTTACGACCTGGTCTGGATTCACCGTCAGATCGCGCCCGCCTGGCATGAGCCCTTCGCGCGGCTGCTGGGCCGAACGGCGCGGGCCGTGGTCTTTGATATGGATGACGCGGTGTTCACGGAGTATCCCATTGATTCCCTGCTGCGCCGCAGCCACGCGGCCACGGTGGGCAATACTCACCTGGAACGCTACGTCGGCCTGATCAGTCCCGAAACCCAGACCCTGGTGGTGCCCACGGTCATCGATCCGCACATCTACAGGCCGCTGGCCAGGCCACCCCACCCGAGGGTCCGGCCGCTGGTGGGCTGGATTGGGACGGGGGCCTCGTTTCAGAGCTACCTGAGGCCGGTCCTGTCCGCCGTGGTCGCCACCTGCCGTGACCACGGCGCAGACTTCCGGGTCATCGCTGCGGCGAGCGTGCGCGAAGAGGTCAGGGCGGCAGGGGCCGAGTTCACCGAGTGGACCCTGGACGGCTACCTCCAGGCGCTGGGAGAGCTGGACATCGGCATCATGCCGCTCCAGGACGACGAGTACGCGCGCGGCAAGTGCGCTTTCAAACTGATCGAGTACGGGGCCATGGGCCTGCCCAGCGTGGCCACGGACATCGGGGCCAACCGCGAGGTCATCGCCGACGGGGAAACCGGATTTCTGGCTCCGGATGACGCGACCTTCGCCCGGCGGCTCGGCGAACTGATAGGCCGTCCCGAGCTGCGCCGCCGTCTGGGGGCCGGTGCCCGCAGGCGCGTCGTGGAACACTACAGCCTGGAAGCTCAGGCGCACGCCGTGGCGCAGCTGTTCAGGCGCCTGGCGGGGGGTTGATATGTGCGGAATTGCGGGAATCTGGCATGCCCAGGAACAGGGACCGGTGGGCGAGGGCACCCTCCGCCGCGGTCTGGAGGCGCTGCGGCACCGGGGTCCCGATGGAGAGGGGCTCTACCACACCCCGGACGTCCATCTGGGGATGCGGCGGCTGGCCATCATCGACCTCGCGGGGGGGGACCAGCCCCTCTACAACGAGGACGGCAGCGTGGCGGTGGTCTTTAACGGGGAAATCTACAACTACAAGGAGCTGAGGGCGGGGCTGCGGGCGCGGGGGCATACCCTGGCCACCTCCTCGGACACCGAGGTGCTCGTTCACCTGTACGAGGAAAGAGGACCCGAACTGGTCCAGGAATTGCGCGGCATGTTCGCGTTCGCCCTGCATGACCGGCGGCGGCGCCGCGTCGTGCTGGCCCGTGACCGCTTCGGTAAGAAGCCGCTGTATTACCTGCAGACGTCTGCGGGGGCCTGGCTGTTCGCGTCGGAACTCAAGGCGCTGCGCGCGATGGCTGCGGAGTGTGGGGAACCGCTGAGCCTCAATCCACAGGCCCTCTACGACTTCCTGTCGCTGGGCTCGGTGCCGCAACCCTCGACCATCTTCCGCGGCGTCTACGCCCTGCCGCCAGGCAGCTGGGCCACCCTCGACGAGAGCGGGCTGAAGATCCAGCGGTACTGGGCGCCCGAGTTCTTGCCCAAGCACCCGCTGGGCTATGGGGAGGCCCAGGAGCGGGTGCGGGACCTCGTGGCCGAGGCCGTGCGGCTCCGCCTGCGGTCGGACGTCCCCCTGGGGGTGTTTCTCTCGGGGGGGGTCGACAGCACGGTGGTGGCGTACGAGGCGGCGCAGGTGGTGGGAGACACCCTTCAGACCTTCACGGTCGCGGTGGAGGACCGCGCCTTTGACGAGTCGGCCATCGCGGCGCAGACCGCCCGCCGACTGGGCGTGCAGCATACCGTCTTGCCGCTGAAGGTGGAGGCGCTGGGCAGCCTCCAGGCCCTCGTGCGGCAGTACGACCAGCCTTTCGCCGATCCCAGCGCGATTCCCAGTCTGGGCATCGCCCAGCTGGCCCGCGAACACGTCAAGGTGGTGCTCAATGGCGATGGGGGAGACGAGGTGTTCGGCGGTTACCGCCGGTATGTGGCGGCGCAGTGGGCGTCTCCTTTCTCCCACCTGCCCCGGCCCGTCCTGCGGGGAGTGTCGCAGGCCCTGGGTCAGCCCGCCGCGCGGCGCTCGGCCCTGGGCTTCGGCGCCCGCTTCGTGCGCGGCCTCACGCAACCTGCGGGCGAGCGGTACCTGACCTGGACCACGGACATCCTGCGCGAGCAGGACAAGCGGGACATCTGGCGCGGTGCGCCGCAGTTGCCGACCGAGGACCGCGTCGCTGCCCGGCTGGACCCCCGGCTGGACCTGCTGGACAGTCAGGTGGCGCTGGACCTGCAGTTCAACCTGCTCTCGGGCCTGCTGGTGAAGATGGACATCGCGACCATGGCCCACTCCCTGGAGGCCCGTTCCCCGCTGCTGGACCACCGGCTGGCAGAGTTCGCCCTGCGGCTGCCGGGCACCTACCGGGTCCGGGGAAGCCGGGCCAAGGCCGTGCTGCGCGACGCGTACCGGGAACCCCTGGCCGCCGCGGTGGTGCAGGGCCCCAAGCGGGGCTTCGAGATTCCGCTGGAGCGGTGGCTCCGGGAAGACTTCCGGGAGGTCCTGCACGACACGCTGGGGGCGCCGGACGCCCAGGTGCGCGACTGGGTGGACCCGACCTTCGTGGACGGCCTCCTGGCACGGCGACTGCTGCCCGACCGCAACTGGGCGACCCTGGTCTACATGCTCCTGACCCTGGAATTGTGGCTGCGCGAGCAGCGGGAGTCCGGCGTCCTGGAAGGGACGCGATGAAGATCCTGGTGACGGGAGCCGCCGGATTTATCGGCTCGGCCCTGGCCCTGCGGTTGCTGGAACGGGGCGACGAGGTGATCGGGGTGGACAACCTCAACCCCTATTACGACGTGGCCCTCAAGGAAGCCCGGCTGGACCGGCTGCGGACCCATGCTGGATTCCGGGAAGTCCGGCTGGACGTGGCGGACCGTCCGGCGGTTGCGGAGCTGTTCGGGGCCGAGCGGCCCACCGCCGTGGTGCATCTGGCCGCCCAGGCCGGGGTGCGTTACTCCATCGACCATCCCGAGGCGTATATCAGCAGCAACCTGGTGGGGTTTGCCAACATTCTGGAAGGCTGCCGCCACAGCGGGGTGCAGCACCTGGCCTACGCCTCGTCGAGCTCGGTGTACGGGGCCAACACCCGGTTGCCCTTTTCGGTGGACGATCCCGTGAACCACCCCATCAGCCTCTACGCCGCAACCAAAAAGGCCAACGAGCTCATGGCTCACACCTACAGCCACCTTTATGGCCTGCCCACCACGGGTCTGCGGTTTTTCACCGTGTACGGTCCCTGGGGACGGCCCGATATGGCCCTCTTCAAGTTCACCCGCGCAATCCTGGCCGGGGAACCCATCGACGTGTACAACCACGGGCAGATGCAGCGGGACTTCACCTACATCGACGACATCGTGGAGTGCGTCACCCGCATCGTGGACCGCCCGGCGGTGCCGGACCCTGCATGGAACAGTGACGATCCGGTGCCCGGCACCAGCCGCGCCCCTTACCGGCTGTACAACGTGGGCAACCACCAGCCGGTGGAGCTGCTGCACCTGATCCGGGTGCTGGAGGCGGCCCTGGGGCGGCGGGCGGAGCTGCGGCTGCTGCCGCTGCAGCCCGGAGACGTCCTGGCCACGTTCGCGGACGTGGAGGGGCTGGTTCAGGAGTTCGGGGTGCAGCCCGCGACGCCCATCGAGGTGGGCATCGAGCGGTTCGTGGCGTGGTACCGCGACTTCTACGCGGCGCCGGAGGCCCGGTGACGCGCCGTCCCGAGAAGGTGCTTGTGATCGCCGGGTACGCGCCCTCGCTGCCGAATTTCCGCGGTCCCCTGCTGCGCCGCTTGGTCGAGCTGGGCCACGAGGTGGTAGCGGTCGCCCCCGAACAGGACCCGGAGACGGAGGCGAAGCTCGCTGGCCTGGGGGTGCGGTACCGCGCCGTCCCCTTCCGGCGCACCGGGCTCAATCCCCTGCACGACCTGGGCAGCAGCCTGGGCCTGTACCGGGTCATCCGTCAGGAACGGCCAGAGCTGGTGTTCGCCTACACGATCAAACCGGTGATTTTCGGGTCGTTCGCGGCGCGGGCGGCGGGAGTGCGCCGCATCTACGCGATGGTGACCGGACTGGGCTCCATCTTCACCGAGACGGACCCCCGCACCCGGCGGCTGCGGCGGCTGGTCCAAGTTCTCTATGCCCTGGCGCTGCGCCTGGGCCGCACGGCCATCTTTCAGAATCCGGACGACCGGGCCGTGTTCACGTCCCGCCACCTGGTGCCCGCCTCCCGCACGCGGCTGGTGGACGGGTCAGGCGTGGACCTGACCCACTACCGCCAGGCCCCCCAGCCTGCTGGTGACCTGACCTTTGTGCTGGTGGGGCGGTTGCTGCGCGGCAAGGGGATTCCCGAGTACGTTCAGGCGGCCCGCCTGCTGGCTTCCCGTGGGCGTGCCCGCTTCGTGCTGGTGGGTCCCCTGGACAGCAATCCCTCCGGAATTCGCCGGGAAGAGCTGGAAGCGTGGCAGGCCGAGGGCCTGGTGGACTATGTGGGCGCCACCGACGACGTCCGGCCCTACCTGGCGGCCTGCCACGTGTTCGTCCTGCCCTCGGCGTACGGGGAGGGGGTCCCGCGATCCGTGCTGGAAGCCCTGGCCACCGGACGGGCGATCATCACGACCGATACGCCGGGATGCCGCGAGACCGTTGCGCCGGGGCACAACGGGTTTCTGGTGCCCCCGGGAGACCCGGCGGCGCTCGCGGAGGCCATGGCCCAGTTTCTGGACGACCCTGGCCTGGCGGGGCGAATGGGAAAGGCCAGTCTGGAGCTCGCCCGCCAGAAATACGATGTCACCCTGGTCAACAAGCAGATGCTGGAGGCGTTCGAGCTGTCATGAAGGCCCTGATCAAGCGTGGAATAGATGTCGTGGGGGCGGCCGCCGGGCTGCTGGTCCTGTCGCCCGTCATGCTGGGGGTGGCCCTGCTGGTGCGGTGGCGACTCGGCCAGCCGGTGCTGTTCCGGCAGCTCCGGCCAGGCCTGCGGGGGCGTCCCTTTCCCCTCTACAAGTTCCGGACCCTGCGGGACGCGGCGGACGCTCAGGGCCAGCCCCTTCCGGACCACATGCGCATGACGCCGCTGGGGCGCTGGCTGCGGGCCACGTCGCTTGACGAACTGCCGGGACTTTTCAACGTCCTGCGGGGTGACATGAGCCTGGTGGGACCACGGCCGCTGCTGATGGAATACCTGCCGCGCTACACGCCGCAGCAGGCCCGGCGCCATGAGGTGAGGCCAGGGCTGACCGGCTGGGCGCAGGTCAATGGGCGCAACGCCATCTCCTGGGAGGAGAAATTTGATCTCGATGTCTGGTACGTGGACCACTGGACCCTGCGCCTTGACCTCGCCATCTTGTGGAGGACCGTGGGCAAGGTGCTGCGGCGTGAGGGCGTCAGCGCGGCGGGCGAGGCGACCATGCCAGCCTTTCAGGGCACGCGGACCGAACCCGGGGCGCAGGGTGAGGCTCCCCTCAGCCCCCGGCGCGACCTGCGCCCGTGATACGGTTGCCGTCCACTCCGTTTTCCCCTACGGAATGATTCAATCCAAATCGAGCGAGCAGGAGCGGAGCGGGTTCTGGGCGTGAAGTTGGCAACCCAGTGAGATTCCGAGGTGTTAACGGAACGGGCAGAATCCGTATCAGAAGGCTTTGCCGCCCACCAGGGGCGCTCAGATCTGACCGCGGCGCTTCATCAGGTTGATCACGGCCACCGGCAGAAAGAGGGTCCAGAGATGGCCGTAGGCCTGCAGGTACGGGTTGGTGGCGTTGGCCACCAGAAAGCAGGTCAGCCCGGTCAGCAGCGCAGTCATCTCGGAGCCTGCCTCCCCGCCCCGCCGAATGATCCGCACGCCGTTGCGAAAGATCCAGGCGATTCCCAGGCCGTAGAGCAGCACGCCCAGCACGCCCATCTGAAACAGGTGCATGTGGTACTGAAGCTCGTAGTTCCAGGACCGCTCGGACCGCAGGTAGCCGGTGGTGGCCCCCAGGCCCGCCCCCACCAGGGGGCTTTTTACCCAGCCGTCAAGCAGGGAGTCCGCCTGCTCGACACGGACCACATCGTCGGCCGTCTGTTCGGAGGCAAAGAGGCTGCGGCTGACCTGGCCAGCGAGTGAGCCGATCAGGACGCGGGGACCTTCAAAGAAGGCGGCCGAGACCCCACCTCCCAGCACGGCCAGGCAAACCAGCCCCGCCATGCCGCGGGTGGCCCGGCGGCGCAGCGGCCCCGGCGAGAACTGAACCAGCGTCAGGGTGAGGGGCACGGCCAGCGCCACCGTCACCAGGGCGGCCCGGCGCCCCGTGAAGAGAATGGCCGCGACGCCCAGAAGGAAGGCGGCGGCGGTCAGCCCCCGTTGCCAGCGGCCAGCGCCGGGGGCGGGAAAGAGCAGCTTGGCCGCGGCGTAGGGAATCAGGAAGATCAGGGTCGAGATCGCGTAAAACCGCAGGGCCGTGAAGCCCTCGTATTTGGCGATGCCCTGTCCAAAAGGCAGGGCCAGCAGGGGCGTGGCCGGAGCGAGGCCAAAGCTGTAGGCGACGAAATAGAGAATGAACAGACTCAGGAGCAGCAGGCTCAGGAGCATCAGGCGGCGCAGCACCCGGTACACGGACCACGACGAGAGGGCAGTCGTGAAGACCACGAGGTAGAACGTGGGCCAGATCAGATAGATCAGGGTGGAGAACAGCGCCCCAGGGTTTTGCCTCAGCAACCCGTACAGCAACCAGGCCAAGCTGGTACACAGGGCCAGCAGCGCGGCCCTCAGGGTCGACGGGTGCAGCGTGAACCGTCCACGCCGGGTCAACTGAAGGAACGTCGCCAGGGCCGCCAGCGCCGCCAGCCCAGCCTTGAGGCCATTGGCCGAGACGGGCAGCATCAGGATGACGAAGAAATACAGGTAAAAGGGAAGATAGAGGGCCGCAGGCACCGGGGCCTCCGGACCGGGCGGGGAAGAGGTGGAGACCCCTTGGGAACCGCGCGACTGGGTCCTATGGATGCCGGATTCTCCGTGATGGCCCCTTCTCTTTGCGGCAGTGCCTTCACTCCTCTCCGTCATCCTTGTTCCCGCTCCCTCTGCTGGCGCCGCTTGACGAGTCCGGTCGGGACGTCCCGTTCTGCCCCCACTGTGCAGCCAGAATCCGGATCACTCGGCCTCGGCCATCTCCCGGTGCGGGGTCCAGTGCTCGTGGGAGCGCACTTCTGCCAGGGGAGCATGAATCGGCGCTGACCGTGCGGCGCGGCTGCGGTTGAGCACCACGCCCAGGACGGGAGCGCCAGCGGCCTGGGCCGTCTGGAGGGCATTGCCCACATGCTGCACTTCGGTTCGTCCGGCGGCGACCACCAGCAGCAGCCCATCACTGTGGGAGGCGACGGCCGCCGTATCCGGGACGTTCAGGAGGGGAGGCGCGTCCACCAGCACCACGTCGTAGCCCCCTCCCCACAGTCCCAGCAGCCGACTGAAGCCGGGCTGCTCGAACAGCGAGGCCCGGCGTCCGAGGCGCTGCGTGACGGCCCGGACCTCACTGGCAGGCAGGAGGTCGACATTCGGGGCCACCTGCAGGGCCATCACGCTGTGTTCGTGGTACGGCTGAACGCCGGCCCGCTCAGCTTCCGGACCCTCCGACGGCAGGGTGATCCAGCGGAGTGGGGAAGGCGCCCACAGGGCCTGCTGAGCCGGAACCGGCCGCTCCATCTCGACGACCAGCACCCGGTATCCCCGCTCGCCCAGGGTGGCGGCCAGGCCCGCTGCGACGCTGCTGGTCCCCTCACCGGGCTGAGCGCTGGCCAGCACGAAGCGCCGATGCCCGGCCCCCTCGCTGCTGGCCAGCAGGTTGAGGGTCAGAAACGCCAGCCCCTTCCCCCAGGTCTCGGAGGCGCCCGTCTCCCGCGGCGCGGCGCGGCGCCTTTGCGGCAACTGTCCGAGGACGGGGAGCCCCAGGCGGCCGACGTCCGCAGCGCCGTGGACGCGGGGCCGCAGGAAGTTCCAGAGCAGGGCGAGGCCGGTGGCGAGCAGGGCCATCAGGAGCCCGGCCAGCAGAGCGTCGCGCAGGGGGTTGGGAGAGACGGGTTCACGGGGCGCGACGGGCCGTGCCACGACGGCCAGAGAGCCCTCCACAGAGGTCTGGAGGCTGTTGACATAGGTCAGCGTGCGGCGCACTTCC
This sequence comes from Deinococcus terrestris, assembly GCF_009377345.1. Taxonomy (NCBI): domain Bacteria; kingdom Thermotogati; phylum Deinococcota; class Deinococci; order Deinococcales; family Deinococcaceae; genus Deinococcus; species Deinococcus terrestris. The sequence goes on from NZ_WBSL01000007.1 coordinate 23,862, forward strand.
CCCAGGGTCTGGCGCAGGCGCTGCTGCTCGGCCGTGCCGTTTGACGCCGTCTCCAGCAACTGGGACAACTCGTCGGCTTGGCGCTGCAAGATGACCTGTGCCCGGTCGACGTCCTGCTGGGTGCGGTCGCGGTCCCACTGCTGCAAGGCGGTAGCACCCACCGCCGCCAGGACACGTGCCCCTTCCGGCGTCTCGGCCACCGCCCGAATCTCATACACGCCCCCCACATCCGGGTCGTCCGGCGCCTTCACGGTGAAGCGCGTAAAGTTCTCCTCGACCAGTTCCTGCTGCAGGTCGGCCGCGATTTGCCGGACCTGCCCGTCTTCCAGGGAGGTGCGGCCCAGGCGCCGGACGACATCGTTGAGGACGGTTTCGCTGCGCAGCGCCTGGGCAATTGCACCTGGGGGTGGGCTGGGAGGAGCGGCCACGTCAATCAGGCTGCTGGCGTAGGCATTGGCCCCGGTGACCAGGGCCACCGTTGACGCGTACAGCGGAGTCTGCTGCCGGGCCAGGGCATACATGCCCCCCGCAGCCAGGGCCGTAGCCAACACAATCCAGGGGGCCGCGCGGCGCAGCACCGGCAACAACTGGAGCGCCTCCGTGTCCTCGGCGGGTCGGGCTGGGGGGAACGGCCTCATGCCTGACGTCCATCCGGCACGCGGCCTGTGGCAACCTTCCGGATAAGCGGAGGGCCAGACGTCTCAAAAGCGAGGCTCAAGAGGGGCATTGGCCAAACTTTATCCTTCGGCGTCGCCCCTGGGGCGGCACTGACCTTTACTCTTGTGGGGCCGCGCCTGCGCTCCTCCATAACGGGGGACCGGGATGGGTCGCCGCGAAGGTTCGCTGGCCCGGCCGGATTCCGCACGCCGCCTCAAAACCACCCGTTCAGCACACCCCGAGCAAAGCCCCCTCCCTCATGCGCGAGCACCTTCAGGGCGCTCAGGCGGTGAGCCACCGTCGGCAGCCGGGCGTCGAACTGGACTTCTTGGGCGGCAATCACCCGCACGTCCAGATCCAGAGCCTGGAACAGCAGTTTGGCCCGGCGGGTGTGCAGGGGGGAGGTGACCACCAGGAGACGCTGCCAGCCCCGCGCTCCGGCGAGTTCCTGGGTCCGCAGCGCCTCGCTGCGGGTGTCCAGCGCCGCGTCCAGGCGGAACACCTGGGCGCGGCGGTCTGTCAGCCGCTCCCGGATGTAATGTGCCTGGGCTGCCGCCGCGTCGACGCAGGTGCCTCCTGCACCCGAGACGTCGGTGACCGTCAACCGCTGGCTGTACCCGGCACGTACAAGCGCGATGGCCCGGTCGGTTCTGGCCCGCGTCATCGAGTACAGGCGTCCTGTGGCGCAGTCCGCGCCGCTGCCCAGGATGATGATCGCGTCCGCAACTTCCGGGCGGTCACCGACCTCCAGCCACTGGAGGGGGACCCGCAGGGCCGGTGTTCCCAGCAGCAGTGCTGCCCCCAGGCACACCCCGAGCAGTGCCGTCCGGACAAGGGGCCACACCCTACAGTGTGCGCGGCAAGTCCGGGGCAAGCAAGGGCGTGCCGACGCTCCTGCACCCGGCACCGGAGGGCCCCTGTCGGGTGCTGAGCACGGACGCGCTCTCTCCACGTTCCCTGCTCTGCTGACCCCTCTTGACATTCTTTGACGCCAGGATTCGGTCGACCGGGTGTTCAGCGTCCACGGTCAGGCCCCGCAGGCCCTCCGTCCTCTCCCCGTGACCAGTTCTGCAGGAGGACGTCCAGAGCTTTCCATGACGTGACCCGGACCTCCGGGCGTCCCCCGGGCCCCGCGCGGCGAGCGGCGTGAACCTGACGGCGGGAGCGCAGGCATACGGTTCTCCACCCCAGGGCATTGGCCGCCACGAAGTCCTTGGTGAGGTTGTCTCCGACATACGCGAGTTGTGGTCCGCCCAGGTGCCAGAGGCTCTCCAGATTGCGGTAAGCCCGGTCATGGGGCTTCCAGTATTCACGCCCCCACACGTCGGTCAGACATATCTCGTCTATCAGCTGACCCAGTCCTAGGGCCTCCACTTTGCGGCGCTGCGTCATCAGAGGGCCGTCGGAGATGAGGCCTATCCGCAAGCCGGAAGTGCGCAACTCCTGAAGGGTTCGCAAAACGTTGGGTGCAAGCCGCACCTGTGGGGTGTGGGACCGGTAGATGTCGAGCAGCACGTCCACCGGTTCGTCACGTCCAGACCATTCCAGCAGGGCATTGAGCGATCCCGCATGCTGCCCGCCGACAAAACGGTCCCACAGCCAGCGTTCCGCTTCACGCGCCTGAGACGTCTGGCCGAAAAGGGACTGGGCAACAGCCCGGTAGGCACTGCGGACGTACTTCCACTCAGGCAGCAGGGTGTCGTCGAGGTCGAAGACCACGGCCCTAAGTTGATCATCCCTCACCATCTTGGGGAGGAGGTAAACGTTTCCTCATAATGGCGGGTCATATACAGGCCCCGCTGGTAGGCGCCCAGGCGCGGCTGCACGGCCTGCCCCAGCGAGAGGGCAAGGAGCCACTCGGGGTAGTGGGCGCCAGCTGCGTATCCCAGGGGATAGCCTCCACCGAAGCGGGGATTGATTTCCGTGAGTACCGGGCCCCGCGCGGTCAGGAATCCCTGGACCGTGATAGGACCGCGGGCGCCCAGGCGTCCAGCCACCCCCAGCACGGTTTCCAGCCACGGACCGATCTGGGCGTTGTCCAGCGTTTCGCCCTGGATCGATTCGCCGCCCACCGTACGGATTCGGCGGCGGGGCACATAGTGGAGGGGCTCGCCGGCAAAGTCGAGAAGGGCGTCGACGGTGATCTCCTGTCCGGTCAGCCGCTCCTGCACGACCGCGTTGGGAACCCGGGGAAGGCTGGTTTCCAACTCATCTCGCGTGACGGCCGAAGCGTGCAGGCTGGCACTTCCGTCTCTGGGTTTGATAAAGAGGTCTTGCGGCAGATTCGCGGCGGTAGCAGCTTCTGCGGGCAACCACGCCCTGGGGGTATCCAACCCCGCCTGGGCAAACGCCTCCCCGAACAGCCATTTGTCGTTGCAGAGTTCGGCAAAGGGCAGCTCGCTGACGATGGGGGTGGCCCCCGCTTCACGGAGGGCGCCCGCGTTCCTGGCCAGCAAAGGCAATTCGGTGTCGATGGTGGGAATGATAAGGCTCACGCCGCAGTCCTGCACGGCGGCCAGCAGCTCCGGGAGGTAACCGGCCGCTGTGACCGGGGGGAGGGCGAACGCGCGTTCCGCGAGCAGCGCAGCCGGAGCCAGAGGGTCCATATCGGTCACCAGCACCGTCCGGCCGTGGGCCGCCGCCGCACGTTGCCAGGCACGCAGCAGGGAAACTCGCCTCCCGGCCGAGGTCAGCAGGATTGGCCCGGTAGAGAACGTCATGATGTGAATTGTGACAGATGAACTCTGCACCGGGCCCTCAGGGGTGGAACGGGAGGCCAGGCATTTCGACCCCCTCAGTTCGAGGCTGTTCCCGCCGCTGTGGGGTCAAGCTCAGGATCGTGACTCAAGTGAACGGTGGTCGATAGACTGACCCTGTGCCCATCTGATTGCAACTTCAGCTGCAGACGGGAGGGCACACCAAAGGCAAACGATGCACCGAGCAGCCGATCCTGGAGAGTCTTGGACAGCTTGAGACAGGCCCACCCCTCAACGCTCTGACACGGTCCCCTCCTGCGGCACTGGGGGTCCAGTCTCCGGTACCTTCACTCTTAGCCGTCATCCTTTGTCCTTCTCTCTCGGTGCCTGCCAGACTGGGCTTCTGACGCGCACGCGGGGGCTGTGCTCGGCACGACAGGAGCGCCATATGAAAGAACCTTTCCCCCGCCGGGGTACCCGCCCCGCTCCGCTGTCCCGCTCCGGTCTGCTGTGGTCTTTGTTCCTTCTGACCGCCGTAGGGGCGGCGCTGCTGGCCACCGGGGCCGCGGCGCAGGCGCCGGGCGCGTCCGCACGCGGGGCGCCGACCTCCGGGCGGGCCGACTTTGATGGGGACGGCAAGACCGACGTGCTCGGGGTGGGCGCTCTCGACGAACAGGGGAGATACACCGGCGCCGGGAGCCTGTTTTACAGCACGGGCGCGTCCCGCCTTCAGGACGAGGTGGGGTGGGCGGCCGGGGCTCGCGAGTGGGCTGGCTACGGGTTCCAGATCGGGGATTTTGACGGCGACCGCAAAAGCGACGTCCTGGGGGTGGGCGCCCTGGACGAGACGGGGAGATATACCGGCACCGGGGGCCTGTTTTACCGCAGCGGCGCGTCCCGGCTGCGCGGCGAGGTCGTCTGGTCGGCGGGTTCACCCGCGTGGAGGGGCACGCAGTTCCAGACGGGCGACTTCGACGGCGACGGCAAGACCGACGTGCTCGCGCCGGGCACCCTCGACGAGAGTGGGAAGTCGACCGGGACAGGGTGCCTCGTTCTCTGGACGCGTGGCCTGAAAGAGCGGCAGACGGTCGCCTGCGACGTTCCCGCGTGGAGGAACTACCGCTTCGAGGTGGGGGACGTGGACGGCGACGGCAGAGACGACCTGCTGGGCATCGGCGCGGTGGATGAATATGGGCGCTACACGGGGACGGGGCGGTTGTTCTACCGCACCGGGGCTTCCGGGCTCAGGCGGGAGGTCGAGTGGGCAGCTGGCGCCCGGGGCTGGGCGAACCACCGCTTTCAGCTCGGGGACTTCGACGGTGACGGCAAGGACGACCTGCTGGCAACCGGGGCCGTCGACCCCTACGGAAGATTGACCGGCAGCGGTGCTTTCGTCTTCCTGACCGGGGCTTCCAAGCTCACGCGCCTGGTGAACTGGGGCGCCGGAGCCAGGACGCAGGCGTGGAGGAACTACCGCTTTGAGGTGGGGGACGTGGACGGCGACGGCAGAGACGACCTGCTGGGCATCGGTGCGGTGGATGAATATGGGCGCTACACGGGGACGGGGCGGTTGTTCTACCGCACCGGGGCTTCCGGGCTCAGGCGGGAGGTCGAGTGGGCGGCTGGCGCCCGGGGCTGGGCCAAGCACCGCTTTCAGCTCGGGGACTTCGACGGTGACGGCAAGGACGACCTGCTGGGTGTCGGCCCGGTGGACGAGGCCGGGCGTTACCTGGGCCAGGGACCGCTCTTCTACCGCACCGGGGCGTCGGGGTTGCGGCGCGGGGTGACGTGGGGCGGCGGAGCGCCCGCCTGGAGCGACTACCTGCTGTTCGCGGGCCGGGTCACGCGCCCGGCGGCGCGGCCGATCGCTCCGTCGTTTCTGACCCCGGCGCTCATTGACCTGAACGGTGACGGCCGCCTAGAGCCCTTCGGCTTTCTCAACAGCGGCAGAGGGCTCGTTCCCCAGGACCTGCGGGTGATGGGCATCACGCAACTGCGTGAGGGCGGGCGCACTCCGCGCGACAACCGGGTGGCCGACTTCAACGGCGACGGCCTGCTCGACGTGCTGAGCAACACCTACGACTGCCAGAACTTCGGGGCTCAGGTGGCGCAACTGTATCTCGGCCGCAAGGACGGCACTTTCTCCCTTGATCCGCAGTTTTCCAAGCTCGGCCTGCGGGGGCGCGGCGAGACCATCGTGACGGCCGACTTCGACAATGACGGCGACCTCGACGTGTTCTTGCCCTACTACGCGGACGAGATCGGGGGCCGCAGCGACGGCACCGGCGCCGAGGTGGTGGTGTGCGACGGCCGGGTGAGCAACGCCAAGCACAACCCCCTCCTGATCAACGACGGCCGGGGGCGCTTCCGCGATGTCGGCCTCCAGACCCCGATGGGTCGGCAGCGCGGCGAGGAGCGGCCCGAGGGTGCGCAGGCCCTCGACTTCAACTTCGACGGCTGGATTGACCTCTATGTCTCGGGCCGAATCTTCCTCAACACGGGGGGCGCCAAGTTCAAGGAGCGCAGCGCCGAGTACCGCCTGCCTTACCTGTTCGAGGAGGGCGCGAAATTCTTGGATTGGAACAACGACGGCCACTTCGACCTGATCCAGATGCACCCGGAGAATGGACCCCGGTTGCTCGAGTTCAACGGCAAGGTGTTCCGCGACATCACGGCCAGCACCCTGCCGCGGGAGCGCTACGAGCATGCCAACGGCATGAACATCTACGACATGAATGGCGATGGCCGTGAGGACCTGCTCGTGATGGGCGGCCTGAACAACCAGAGCGGCGTGCTTCTTAATCAGGGGGGGCGCTTCGTGCGTTCGGACTTCTTGCGTGGCCTGGGCAATGGCCGCTCGGGAATGGGGCTGGGTGACATTGACGGCGACGGCCGGGTGGACGTGCTGTATTCGGGCCGCGAGCTGAGATACTTCCGCAACACGCTTCCGGCAGGCCCGGTGCCGCCCATGACCGTCGAGGTGCTTGGACCGGGCGGCGAACTCAATCAGCATGGCCGGGTGATCCGGGTGCGCCCCACGCTCCATCAGGACGTTCGCTTCACGCGGGCAGTGGACAGTGGCTCGGGCTACATGGCCCAAAACCAGTATCCGGTCCTGATCGGCACGCCCTACTCGGGAGCCCACACCGCCGAGGTGATCTTCGCGCCGCTGCCGGGCAAGACCGCGCCCAGCGTCGTTCGCTTCACGCTCCAACCGGGCCAGCGGGCTCAGGTCTTTGCCCCCAGCCCGGCGCGGCTGCAGGGCCGAGTCAAGATCAGCCGGACCGCGTTCCGGTAGGCAGGTGGCGCTTCTGTAAAGCCCTGGCCCCGTGGTGCAACTCCAGCCGCGTAGTGCCCGCAGCGGGGCCAGGGAGCGGCAGCAGGAGGGAGCCAGGCCAGGGATGTGCCCCACCCCTGCAGGGCCGTGGGCAGGGTGAGGCCCGGCGGCTGTCGGTCGCGGCACACGGACACTGCCCCGCACAGTTCCGCGACTGGCCTGAAACCCCCGACCTGCCAACCACTAGCCCAGGTGGGGCGGGTGGATGTGCAGGCCGGGGGTTTCAGCGGGCCTGTTACTGCAGGAAGTCGTTGCCCTTGACGCCCAGCAGTTCGATGTTGCTGGCCACATTGGTCGCCCGGTTCAGCACGTGGTCGTTGAACCTCTTGATGCCGTAGACCAGCTTGCCATTGTCATTGATGATGCGGCTTTCCAGGATGCGGATGTTGCGGGATTCGCCGCTCGAGAACGCGATGCCCAGGCCATTTCCATTTTTCACGGTGACCTTGTTCAGGGTCACGCCGTCATTGGAGTAGATGGTCAGGGCCTTGTAGCCCAGGTTGGGGTCGTACCCGACGTTGTCGAACGTGACGTTGTTGAGCGTGATGTCGCGGTTGAAGCCAGCTCCGTCTCCAGTGCCGATGTAGGCGAAGGCGCGGGCGTTCTTGAAGGTCGTGTTCTCGATGACCGCTCCCTTCATCTGGGTAAACAGGAAGGGCCTGTAAATTCCGTCGAAAGTCGAGTTGATGACCTTCAGATTCAGCGGCGGGGTCGTGGCGGTGGGCAGACGGGTCGAACTCCAGGAGGAGTGGGTGAGGCCCAGTCCAGTCTGGCCCTCCTGGTTGTTGCCGTAGCCCCGGACGTTGCTGATGGTGATGTTTTGCGAGGGCGTGGTCAGGTTGTCCTGGGGACGCAGCAGCAGGGCAATCAGGGTGTCCGCACCCACGTCCCTGAACTCGCAGTCATCGATGGTGATGTTGCGAATACGGCTGAACGCATCGTTGTCGCCGTCGGGTTCCAGGTCAATGGCGCCGGGCATTCCGCGGCGGCCCGTGCGAACGAAGGTCGACCCGCGAATCTCGATGTCCGTGCCGTCAATGATGGAAATGCCGTTGCGGTTGTTCTTCACGACCCCGTCGAACTGACTGTTCAGAATTTTGACCCGTTCGTTGTGCCGTTCCGTGTTGCGCGTGTTGCTGGAGCCCAGGTAGACGCCGTCGCCGACATACCCTTCAAAGACCATTTCGTTGACGGTGACGTCGGAAACGGCGTTGAGGTTAAGCAGATGGATGTGTTCGTCGAAGGCGACCCGCCCGGCCTGCCCCTTGAGCTTGAAGCGCTCAAGCTGGATGTGGCGCAGGTTGTCGGCCACGTTGGGCGTCCCCTTGCGGCCGGGGTTGGCACTCAGGGCGTACTGAGCCCCGACCTTTTGCAGCAGGACCGAGGCGCTGCCCTCGCCCATGACCGTCTGGTTGGATTTCAGCTCGAGGTTGCCCACCACGCAGGTTCCAGCGGGAATGTAGACCTTCGCCTCGTTGGTCAGGGCACGCTGAATCGCCGCGCTGTCGTCGGCCACTCCATCGCACTTGGCGCCGTAGGCTTTCACATTGACAAACCCGGCGGGCGCGTTGACTGGCGCAGACAGTGTGGGCGCCGGTGCCGGAACGGGAGCAGGTGGGGTGGCGGGAGGGACCACGCCAGCGCACTGCGTCAGGACCGGGTTGGCCCAGTTGGCATGATCGGAGACGTCATTGTCCGACTTGTGGGCCATCAGACGCAGTTCCCGTACGCCCACCACATTCAGGTTGATGTTTTTTGGGGCCATGCTGCCCGTCAACCGGCCACTGCGGTACAGCAGGCGGCCGTCGGCATAGACCTCGAAGACCACGCTACCGGCGGCGCCCACCTCGTCGTCGATGCCGATGGATGTCATGAACCGCCCGCATTGCGCCGGAAGATTGAACGTCAGGCTGGAGTCCGCGTGGACGCCCAGGCCTGTGGCGTAAGTGGTCCCCCCCATGGTCATGGTCCGGCCATCCCCAGGCCTGTCTCCGCCGTAGCTCTGGTTGCGCTCGACTGGTCCCCGGCTGTTGGTGGACGCGGCCCAGGGCAGGTCCGCCAGGTTCAGGGTGGTTGTGGAAGTGGCCTGGAGAGCCGCCAGCGTGGGCGATTCCTCTAGGTCTGCTGCCTGGGTGGGACTGGGCGTGCCCCGGCCGCAGGCCGACAGCAGCGCGGAGAGGGCCAGCACACCGAGCGAGAGCGGGCGAAGGGGACGGGAGGGGGAAATCGGTTGGTGCATGGTGTCTCCTGAAGCCGTAGGACCACCCTGCCTGCCCGCTGGAGGGCGGGAGGTCGACCGAACTGCTACGGCGGAATTGCAAGAACCCGTAAGGGTGCTACCGGACTTCCGGATGAGAGATCTGTTCGTCTCTCTTTACCTAGCCAACCTAACGACGGGACTCTTACAGATCTGTTAAATTCCCATCGTTTATTCGATGGCCCCCTTCGACTGTGAAAAATTCCTCTTTATAGGCTTAAAGGGCCTCCAATCCTTGACAAGGGAGAAGCCTTTTTGAAAGTGAGAATTCTGACAGCCGGGTCAATACTCCGGGGGCAGCGGTGGGGCTGACAGGCTGTGCGGACGCTTCTGCCCCCGGCTCGGGGTGCCGCAGTCCGCAGACAGCTGTTAAAATATTCTCCTCACACAAGGTCCATTCGCTGGGATGTGCCTTGCCGTGATTCCCCGTTCGCTCTCGGAGGCGGTCTTGACACACGAATCTTCTCAGCAGGTGGTGGTCATCGGAACGGGGTACGTCGGCCTGGGCACAGTGGCGCTGCTGGCCCACCTGGGGCACCGGGTTACCGGGCTCGACATCGATGCCGCCAAGATTGAGCAGTTGCGCCGGGGCGAGGTGCCAATTTATGAGCCGGGGCTCGCCTCCTTGCTGGCTCAGCAGGCTGACCGCGTGCACTGGACCACCGACTACGCGGTGGTGGCGCAGGCCGACGTCATCTTTATCTGCGTCGGCACGCCGCCCGGACCCGGCGGAGCGCCCGACCTGGAATTCATCACCGGGGCCGCCGTGGGCATCGCCCCCCACCTCAGCGATCGGAGCCAGGTGCTTGTCAACAAGAGCACCGTGCCCATCGGTACGGGGGATTTCGTGCAGCGCCTGCTGGAGGAACATTCGCCGCACTTCGACGAGACGCGTCACTTCGTGGTGAGCAATCCCGAATTTCTGCGTGAGGGGACGGCCCTGGGAGACAGCCTCTACCCGGACCGGATCGTGATGGGGGGGGCTCCGGAGGGCGTGGCCCGGCTCACCGCGCTGTACGCGCCCCTGATAGAGCAAACGTTCGCGCCGCCAGCCGAAACGCCGCGGCCCGAAAGCTACCTGCGCCCAGGCGTCGTCGGCACGACCCTGCAAAGTGCGGAGATGATCAAGTACGCGGCCAACGCGTTCCTGGCCCTGAAAATCAGTTTTGCCAACGAGATTGCCGGTCTGTGCGAGCGGGTGGGGGCCGACATTCAGGAGGTCGCTACCGGCATCGGGGCAGATGCCCGCATCGGGCCGAGATTCCTGCAAGCTGGACTGGGGTGGGGCGGCAGCTGCTTTGGCAAAGACACCCAGGGCCTGATCAGCGCGGGGCGGGAATACGGGTATCCCATGCCGATCCTGCAAGCGGCGATCGACGTGAACTACCGTCAGCGTCAGGTCGTCATCGAGAAGCTGCAGCGTCACCTCAAGACCCTCAAGGGCAAGCGGATCGCCGTGTTGGGCATGGCGTTCAAGCCCAACACCGACGATCTGCGGGACGCACCGGCGCACGACCTGATTCAGCGCCTGCACGCGATGGAAGCCAGCGTCGTCGCGCACGATCCAGTGGCGATGCCCCGTGCGCGGCGGGAGTGGCCGCACCTGACGTATACCGAGGCACCTGACCCTGCCTCGGCGCTGAGACGGGCCGACGCGGTGGTGATCGCCACCGAGTGGGACGAGTACCGGGGCCTCGACTGGCCCGCCCTGCTGCTCACCATGCGCCGCCCACTGATTATCGATGCCCGCAACGTGCTGCGCAGCCCGCTCCTGGCCCAGATCGAGCAGTTTGGCCGCGAGGGGCCTTCTTCTCCGGCAGAGACGGTGCATCCTTGAATATCCTGATCACGGGGAGTGCGGGCTTTATCGGGGGCCATCTGGTCCGGCGCTTGCTGGAACAGGGCCACCACGTGACCGGCGTGGACAATTACATCGGCGGGCAGCCCGCCACGACCGAGCGGCTGCGTCATCCCCGATTTCAGTTCACCGAGGCCGATGTCCGGGTCGCCCTGCCCTACAGCGGCCCCCGCCTCGACTGGGTGCTGCATCTGGCCAGCCTGGCGAGCCCCGCGCATTACCAGCGGTTTCCCCTGGAAACGCTGCAGGTCAACGCCCAGGGCACCCAGCAGGCCCTGGAGCTGGCCGCGCAGCATGGCGCGACCTTCCTGCTGGCCAGCAGCAGTGAGGTCTACGGGGATCCCCTGGCCCATCCCCAGCGGGAAGACGACCGCGGGCACGTGAGTTGCACGGGACCCCGCAGTTGCTACGACGAGGCCAAGCGCTACGCCGAGGCCCTCACCATGGCCTACCACCGGACCAGGGGCGCCGAGACGCGGATCGTGCGCATCTTTAATACCTATGGCCCCCACATGCGGCCCGACGACGGGCGGGTCGTCACCACCTTCGTTCAGCAGGCGCTGCGGGGCGAGCCCCTGACCGTGTACGGGGACGGCGAGCAGACCCGCAGCTTTCAGTATGTCGATGACCTGATCGACGGTCTCCTGCGGCTGATGGCCGTGCCGTACCACGGACCCGTGAACTTGGGCAACCCCGAGGAGGTGACGGTTCTGGAACTGGCCAGGCTGGTGGGGGACCTGGTGGGCAGCCCCCCACAACTGGAGTACCGCCCCCTGCCGCCGGATGACCCCCGGCGGCGGCAGCCCGACATCACCCTGGCGCGGCGCCTGCTGGACTGGGTGCCCCGAATCGGGTTGCGGGAGGGCCTGGAGCGCCTGCTGGCCGAGGAACGGGCCTCCGGGGGGGGGCGTCATGCCGCCTCTTAGGTTCCTGTACGCGTTCACGGTGCCAGCCACGGCGCTGGTCTTTTACACGTCTCACTTGCGCGACCTGCAGCGCCGGGGTCACCGGGTGCATCTGGTGAGCGACCCTGAGCCGCCGGGTGTGGTCCGCGAGGTGGTCCGGCGCAGTGGAGTGACCTTTCACGCCGTTCCGATGCGGCGCGAGATTCGGTTGCGGGCGGACCTCGCGTCCCTGGCAGCGATGGTCCGGACCGTGCGCCGCGTGCGGCCCGACGTCCTGAACTTCACCACGCCCAAGGGGGCCTTGCTTGCGGGCCTGGCGGGCGCCGTCCACCGGGTCCCGCTGCGCGTGTACAACATGATGGGCCTGCGCAGCGAGACCGCACGCCGCACCCCGCTGGCTCCCCTGAGGCCCCTGCTGCTGGCGATGGAATGGCTCACGTGTGCCTGCGCCCACGAGGTGATCTGCATCAGTCCCTCCAACCGGGACGAGGCAATTGCCCTGGGGCTGGTGCGCCCTGGCAAGATTCGCGTGCTGGGATCGGGCAGTGCCGCCGGGATTCCGGTGGAGCGGTACGCGCGTCCGGACCCCGCGGCTGTGCAGGCCCTGCGCGGTCGCCTGAACCTGCCGGAGGGGACCCCGGTGGTCGGCTTCGTGGGCCGCCTGGTGCTGCAAAAGGGCCTGACGGAACTGCTTGAGGCCTGGCCGCTGGTCCACGCCTGCTTTCCGCAGGCCCGGCTGCTGCTGGTGGGGGAGTTGGACCCGGCCAATCCCCTTCCGGCGGCCGTGCGCCGGGCGCTGGACACCGGCCGGGGCATCGTGCGGCTGGACGCCGAAGCCGACATGAGCCGCGTCTACCCCCTGATGAGCGTCTTTACCCTTCCGAGCCTGCACGAGGGGCTGGGGATGGTGCTGCTGGAGGCCTCGGCCGCCGGGGTGCCGACCGTGGTGACCGACGGTGCCGGGGTACGTGACACGAATCTGCCAGGAATCACGGGACTCCAGGTGCCTGCCGGAGACGTGCCTGCCCTGGCGCTGGCCCTGCAGCGGCTGCTGGCCGATCCCGCCTGGGCGCGTCGCCTGGGCCAGCAGGGGCAGGCCTGGGTTCAGGCCACTTTCAACGAACAGATCATGAATGACCACTGGGCCACCTTCTATGAGGAGGCCTGGGCGCGGAGGCAAAGGGCACGCCGCGCGCGGCCCGGTTCCCCCACCCCGCTGACCTGGGGTCAGCATTCACCACCGGGCGGCCAGCAGGGACCGCCCAGGGAGGTTGTATGAGTGTACCGACCCAACCGCGCCGTCCTCTGGACATGGCGGCGTCCGAACTGGACCAGAGTGACATCCAGGGGGTACTTGACGTGCTCCGCAGTGGCCGCCTGGCCCTGGGTCCCCAGGTCGAGGCCTTCGAGCAGGCCATGGCCGAGTACGTGGGCGTGCGCCACGCCGTCGCCGTCAATTCCGGAACTGCGGCCCTGCACCTGATCGTGCGGGCTCTGGGGCTGGGTCCCGGCGACGAGGTGCTGGTGCCCTCCTTCACCTTCGCGGCCAGTGTCAACGTGCTGCTCTACGAGGGCGTTCGCCCAGTGTTCGTGGACATCACCCCCGACACCTACAACCTGGACCCGGAAGAACTCGAGCGCCGACGCACGCCCCGGACGCGGGCGGTGATGGTGGTCGACGTGTTCGGGCATCCCGCACCCTGGACCGAACTCCAGGCGTTCGCCGAGCGGCACGGCCTCGCCCTGATTGACGACTGCTGCGAGGCGCTGGGCAGCCGCTACCGCGGCATTCCCCTGGGGCAGCTCGGGGACGCCGGGGCCTTCGCCTTTTACCCCAACAAGCAGATCACGACCGGGGAAGGCGGCATGGTCGTGACCAACCGCGACGACCTCGCGGACCTGGCCCGCAGCATGCGCAACCAGGGCCGGGGTCAGATGGGCGCCTGGCTGGAGCACGAGCGCCTGGGCTACAACTACCGCCTGCCGGAGCTGTCGGCGGCGCTGGGCGTCACCCAGCTCGCGCGGCTCGATGCCTTCGTCGCGGCCCGGTCTGCGGTGGCCGCCCGCTACGACACGCTGCTGCAGGGGCTCGGGACCGTGACGCCCCCCGTCGTCCGGCCCGAGGTCGACATGAGCTATTTCGTGTATGTGGTGACCCTGCAAGGGGGACTGCACCGGGACCGGGTGATGGAGGCGCTGCAGCAGCGCGGCGTGCCCAGCCGCGGCTACTTCGCGCCCCTGCACCAGCAGCCGTACCTGCGAGAGCTGCTGGGTGAGGCGCCCGACTTGCCCGTGACCCAGGACGCGGCCCGCCGGACCCTGGCCCTGCCCTTCCACACGCGGCTGGGCGCGGAGGACGCCGCTTACGTCGTGCAGATGCTGCGCGAGGTCACGGAGCAGCCATGACTTGCCCGGACCCTGGCGGACAGCGGACCTTGATTCTGGGGGCTGGCTACGCGGGGCGGCTGATCGCCGAGGAGTTGCGGCGCCAGCCGCGCGCGGACCTGCTTCCGGTCGGATTTCTCGACGACGCCCCGGCGCTTCAGGGGCAGCAGGTGGCTGGCCTGCCTGTTCTGGGACCGATCCGGGGCCACATCGCCCTGGCCGCGGACCAGGCCCAGGCCCAGCGGCTGATTCTCGCCATGCCCTCCGCGTCCGGCGAGGAGGTGCGGGGCATTTTTGAAGAGGCGCAGGCCAGTGGCCGACTGGTGCAGATCATGCCGAGCCTGAGTGAACTGCTGCTCGACCGCCCCAAGGTGCCGCAACTGCGCGACGTCAACCTGGCAGACCTGCTGCGCCGCCCCCCGGCCCGGCTGGCGCACGAAGACATCGGCGCGTATCTCACCGGACAGACGGTGCTCGTCACCGGAGCGGGGGGCTCGATCGGCAGCGAACTTGCCCGGCAGGTGGCGCACTATGCGCCGGGCCACCTGATTCTCTTTGGGCGCGGGGAAAACAGCATTTTCTCGATTCAGCAGGAGCTGATCGAGCGCTTCCCGGAGGTGCGGCAAAGCGCCATCATCGGGGACGTGCGGCATGCCAAGCACCTGCAGCGCGTCTTCGAGCGCTGTCAGCCCCAGGTGGTGCTGCACGCGGCGGCCCACAAGCATGTCCCCCTGATGGAGGACAGCCCCAGCGAGGCCATCTACAACAACGTGATCGGCACGCGGATTCTCAGCAGCCTGTGTCTGGAATTCGGCGTGCGGCGCTTCGTGAACATCTCCAGCGACAAGGCCGTCAACCCCACCAGCGTGATGGGCGCGAGCAAGCGCCTGGCCGAGATGATCATCAGCGTGGCGGCGCAGAGTGCCAACCCGGATCAGGCGTTCATGTCTGTCCGGTTCGGCAACGTGCTGGGCAGCCGCGGCAGTGTGGTGCCGACCTTTATCCGCCAGATTGAGGCCGGGGGGCCGGTCACCATCACCGACGAGCGGATGACGCGCTATTTCATGACCATTCCCGAAGCGTCGAGGCTGGTCTTGCAGGCCGGAGCCCTGGCGGACAACGGCAAGGTGTACGTCCTGAAAATGGGGCAGCCGGTCCGGATCGTCGACCTCGCGCAGGACCTGATCCGGCTGTCGGGTCAGGACATCAAGATTTTGGTCACCGGGATGCGCCGGGGCGAAAAGCTGTACGAGGAACTGCTCACCGCCCACGAGAGCGTCGACCAGACCCCGCACGAGGACATTTTCATCGCCCGCCTGGAGGTGCCGGACGCGGAGTGGCTCGCGGCGGAACTCGCGGCCCTCGAAGCCTACGCCCGCGAGGAGGATTACGCGCACGTGCGGCAGCAGTTGCGCAAGATGATTCCGGAAAGTCAGGTGGCGGCCGAGTAAGGGCGGCTCCCTAGGTCAACGGTCGCGCAGCAGCAGGTGGAGACGCTGGCGTTCCTGATCCGGGACCACGTAGTACCAACTGCCGCCGATGATTTTGCCCGTTCCCCGCACCTGCTCGTGGGCCTGGCTCTCCAGCAGGTAGCTGTGCTGGGTCCGTACCGTGATGACCTCGGACGGGGTGAGGTTGGTCCGCAGGTTGGAGGCCAGGTCATCAAGCAGCCGGTCGACGAGCCCAATCAGGTCGTCCAGCGGAACCGCACTAAATTCCCGAATGAGACTGGCAATCACTTCCTGCTGCCGGCGGTTGCGCCCCAAGTCCCCCTCGGGATCGTTCTTTCTCATGCGGGTGTAAGCCAGGGCCTGCAAGCCGTCCAGGCGTTGGGAGCCCGGCGTGAAGGCGTACGGTCCCACTGTGAAGGCAAAAGCGGGATGAACCTCGACCCCTCCCACGGCGTCGATGGCCTGCCGGAACCCGGCCAGGCTGATTTCCACGTACCGGTCCATCGGAAAGCCCAGAAAGCGCTCGACGGCCTGCGTTTGCAGGCTCGGCCCCCCGTAGGCGTAGGCGGCATTCAGTTTGACCCAGCCCCGGCCAGGGAGCTGCACGCGCGTGTCCCGTGGAATATTCAGGAACGTCAGCCGCTTTCCCACGGGATCGAAGGTCAGGACCATCAGCACGTCGCCGCGGCCGCGGCCGAGTTGCTCCTCGTCGTTGCCGATCAGGAGAAGGTGGAGCCGGTGGTCCGACATCGCCCGCTCGCGGAAGGTCGCCGGGACAGGAGGGGAGGCGGCTGCCCCGGGGGACCTGGGGGCAGGTGAGGCGGCTTCCTGGACCGTGGCCGCCGCTGGTGGGGAGGGCGGCGGGGCCGCAACGGGCGGCGTCACGCGAGGCTGAGGTTCAGGCTGCGGGGGGGGCGCGGGCTTCGGGGGTGCTGGAGGGGACGGCGCGGGCTCCTGGCGAGCGGCGGCGCCCGCCTTGCCGTGCTCCCGTGGGGGCGCTGGTGGGGGAGACGGTGTAGTGGGGGCAGGGGGCGGAGCGGCGGGCCGTGCGGCGGCCGTGGGGCCAGAAGACTCCGGCGGTTCTTGCGCTTCCGGCTCCGGAGCAGGGGGCTCGGGCTCCGGAGCCGGGGCAGGTTGTGCGGCGACGGGAGCGGACGCGGCCTTCTCCTGCGGCCGGGACGTTTGATACCGCCCCAGAGAAGTCGGCCGGTCCGGGGGAGGAAGTTCCAGAAAGATGGGGTCATCCAGCACCCCTGGCGGCACGGGGCTGGCGTCGCCCTCCAACTGCGCGTACATTTGAGTCCACAACTGCCGCAGAGTGGCCTGGGAATCGTAGAGCCACCACCCTCCCAGCCCAGCCACGATCAGCAGGGCCGCGCCTACTCTCCGGAGCCAGCGGCGTTTCATTTGACCATCTTGACATCTCGCAGCTGTGCGTAAAGGCATTTCCTGCGGCGCGGTCCTCCCAGGGCGGGCGACGTCCGCAGGCGCGGAGAGCAGGTTCCTCTGAGCCGAACGAAGTGGGCCACCCTGCGGAAGGCAGCCCTCCCGGGCCCGGTGCTGGCGGCGCACGCCACATGGAGCGCCCCAAAGTCGGGCGAGACAGTAGACTCAGGCGGATTGGGCCTCAAGCCCTCTTGTGCCTGCCCCCCGTGAGGAGTGTATCTATGTTCGACCCAGTGCTCGTGCCTGGACAGCGGCAACCGGAATCGGAGTGCTTCGCGTGACCATCGGCCGCACTTCCGCCCCCGGTTCTTCAGAGGCGTCTCGCCAGGAGGCCGAAACCGAAATTGATCTCGCCACGCTCTTGCAGGGCGTGAGGCGGCGTCTGCCCGCTGTCCTCCTGACGGCCGCTGTCCTGGCGCTGGCCGCCTACCTGTGGTCCCTCATCCGGCCGCCGGTGTACGAGGCCACCGCGAACCTGCTGGCCTCCAGCAGCCAGAGTCAGATTGGTGTGGTGGGGGGGGCAGTGGTTTCTCCGTTGCCCCCGGGCACGGTTGCGGACGTCGTGGCGAGCCCCCTGATTCTGCGGCCGCTGGTGCAGGCTGTGGAAAAGAGCCCGGAGATCGGGGCAGAGGAGCGGCAACGGCTGGTCCGCACGCTGACACGTGACCTGCTGACCGGGGGGGAAGAGGGGTCGGTAGCCCCGCAACACCGGACCATCTCGGTCACAGCCGAGCAGGGAGGTCAGGAGAACAGCACCTATCAGGTGCGTGCCCGTGCGCAGACCCCCCAGGCCGCGCAGGTGTTGGCCAACCTGACGGTGAGCTTGCTGCTGGAGTGGGATACGGAGCGCACGCTCCGGGACGTGCGTCTTGCCCGGGAGAATTTCACCCTCCAGTTGGCCCAGACGGACCGCCGACTGGCCCTGCCGGGTCTGTCGGCCCTGGAGCGCCAGACCCTGCTGTACCGCCGCGCGACCATGCAGGACAATCTCGCGCAACTCCGCTTGCTGGAGCAGGCGCAGCCGGGGGTCCTCAAGCCTCTGTCGGCGGCCACCGAGCCGCTCCGTCCGGTCAGTTCCTCTCCGCTGCGCAACGCTGGACTGACCGCGTTGCTGGCGCTGCTGCTGGGCACTGGCCTGGCAACCCTGCTGGCGGTGCTGGATCGCCGGATCCAGAGCGAGGCGGGCCTGCTGAGCCTGGGCCTGCCCGTCCTGGGAGTTCTCCCACGTCTGTCCGGCCGGGGCGCTGCCCAACTGGAGCAGACTGACGCCCTGGGATTTGTGCGGATCAACCTTCAGGCCACCCTGCCAGTGCCGCGGCCCATTCTGATGATTTCGGGAATCACCGGGGGCGAGGGTGCCAGTGCCCTGACGTCTGCCCTGGCCAGCAGCTTGGCGGCCAGTGGCCAACGGGTGCTGATTCTTGACGCGGACGCGCGGCATGGTCGGCCGCGGGAGTGGGACGCGGCCAAACACGCTGGGTCCGGGCCGCCGCTCAGCGGCGCGAGTGGTGTGCGCCGCCTTGAAGAAGCTCCCGGTGCCCCCACGAGCGTGCAGGTGCGGCCTGCTGCGCCGGGCGTGGACGTGCTGCCCATCGGCATGGTCTCTGGAGGGAGTCTGGGGCTGAGTCATCCAGAGCTCGGAGAGTGGCTGCGCCGCTGGAGCCAGGGGTACGATGTGGTTCTGGTGGATAGCCCTCCCCTGTCGACCTTCCCCGACGGCTTGGCCCTGGGCAGACACGCGGACGCCACCCTCCTGGTGATCGCCGCGGGTCAGACGCTCCTGCCCGATGTGCAGCAGGTGCTGCGCCGCCTGCAGGTGGCCGGAGCGCCTGTCTTGGGATTCGTGCTGAACCAGGGCGCGGCGCCTTCCCGGCCGTTCCGTCGCGGCTCCGGGCCGTCTGTGGCGGCCCCCCGCCCTGCCCCTTCTCCGGCTGTAAAGGAAGTGCGGTAGGCCATGGGCCTGCGCGTCCCGGCGGGAGGGGCGAGGGCGGTGGCGTCAGTCCGGCCGAGCCGTCGGGTGGGCGCGGCTCGCCTCACCGGACTTCCCCAGGCGATCTGCCTGGCGCTGGCGGATGTCCTCAGCGCCCTGATTGCGTACGCCCTTGCCTCGCTGGTCCTGACTGCTCTTGGGCGCTCAGGCTTGCCACTGGAGAGCCTCCTGATCTGGCTGGGCCTCTGGGTGCTGTGGCGGGCCTACCAGGGCCTTTATCCCGGATATGGCCGTTCTCCTCAGACGGAACTGCGACTTCACACGACCGGAACCATTCAGATCGCCGTAGGGCAGTTGGCTGCCGCGTTTGCCGTGGACCGCTGGGCACCTGGGACCCTGGGGGTCGTGCTGGTATGGGCGCTCATTCTTGTCCTGTCCCTGCTGCTGCGGTATGCCGTCCGCGCCTTGCTGATTCGCGCCGGACAGTTCGGGCGGTCTATCAGCGTGATCGGAGCTGGGCGCACAGGTTCCCTGATCATCGGCCACCTGTGCGCCCACCCGTCCTATGGCCTCAACCCCGTCGCCGCCTACGATGATGACCGTTCCCTGCACGGCACGGCGCTGCACGGCGTTCCTGTCCTGGGTCCTATCGAGCAGGCCCTCACCCAGCCGCTGACGGAGCAGGCCCTGCTCTCTATTCCTGGGGCGCGCGCAGAGACGCAGCGGCATCTTGTGAACAGCGTCTACGGTTCCTTTGCGATCACCTGGGTGATTCCGGACCTGTTCGGCGTCCCCAACCAGGCCCTCTTGCCTCACAGCATCGGCAACGTGGCGAGCCTGGAGATCAGGAACAACCTCAGGAGTGTGCAGGCGCGGGTGCTCAAGCGCAGCATCGATCTGCTGGGAGCGGTGCTGGGTGGCCTTCTGATTTCTCCCCTGCTGCTGCTGATTGCTCTGGCGATCCGCCTCGACACGCCAGGCCCCGCTGTCTACCGTGCCCGCCGCCTGGGCCGGGGGGGACAGATGTTCGACTGTTTCAAATTCCGCAGCATGTATCGGGATGCGGACGAGAAATTAAAGCATGTGCTGGAGGATGACCCAGCCCTTCGCGCTGAGTTCGAGGCCACACACAAGCTCAAAAGTGACCCCCGCGTGACCCGCGTCGGGGCTTTTTTGAGAAAAACCAGCCTGGACGAGTTGCCGCAGTTGGCCAACGTCCTCCTGGGCACCATGAGCCTGGTCGGTCCACGGCCAATCGTGCAGGCTGAGGTGGAAAAGTACGGAGCTGTCTACGACACCTACAAGCTGATCCGCCCTGGGATGACGGGCTATTGGCAGGCCAACGGCCGCAGTGACACCAGTTACGCTGACCGGGTGGCCATGGACAGGTTTTACATCACCAATTGGACGCCTTGGCTGGACATGGTCATCATGATCCAGACCGTCCGTGTTGTGGTGATGGGCAAAGGAGCGTACTGACCTTGACTGGCCGTGCCCGAATGGTCAGCAATCTCCTCTCGCTTTATGGCGTTCAGTTGGCCACCCTTGCCCTGCCGCTGGTCACCTTGCCTTTTCTGTCCCGTGTGCTCGGGCCAACGGCTTGGGGTCAGCTCGCCGCAGTTCAGGCCCTGGGTCTGACCCTCTCTTTGGTCATTGAATACGGCTTCGCCTACAGTGCCACCCGCGCCGTGGCTGCCCACCAGGACAGACCTGACCTGATTGCCCAGGCAGCACAACAGGTGTTGAGTGCCAGGTTGGTCCTCACCGCACTCGCTGCGCTGGCTGGAGCGCTCATTTTCATACTCTCATCCCCGTTTCGGGAGGAACCTCTACTTTTTTTATTTGGCTTGCTGTATGCGGCTTCCAGGGGGTTCACGCCACTCTGGTACTACCAGGGGATAGAAGATATGCGTCTGGCCGCTGTCATTGATATGGCGATGAAAGCTCTGGCCGCCGCCCTTATTTTCCTACTGGTTCGTCTGCCCGAACAGGCTTGGTTGGTTCTCGCCCTTCAAGCCTGCACAATTCTGATAGGGCAGTGGTTAAATACAGCCCGCATGTATAGGTCCATTCCCTACAGTCCCCCGACTCTGTGGGCTGCCGCCGCTGGACTGCGGGCGGGCTGGAGTATGTTTCTGTTCAGAGGCTCCGTGGGACTCTATACCACGGCCAATGCCGCCATCCTGCGCGTCTTTGTTCCCGGGAGCGCGGTTTCCTACTATGCAGGCGCTGAGCAACTCACCAACGCGGCAAAGAGCCTGATTCAACCGATCTCCCAACTTATCTTTCCTAGAATGAGCTATCTGGCCAGGCACGATTCTCTGTTTGCGGCAACATTGGCACGCCGGACTCTGGTTCTTCTTACTGCTGTTATGTCCGGCATTGCGATGATTGCTTTCTTGACAGCGCCAGCCTTTATTCCGTGGTTTTTTGGAGGGGACTACGTAAAAAGTACTTCTATTTTCCAGTGGCTGTGTCTGACCCTGCCTCTAACCACGATCAGTGGCGTGCTCGGAATTCAGTGGATGCTCCCTCTAGGCATGGATAGGGCATTTAACACGATCATTATTTCGGGCGGTATCATCAATATCGTTCTCGTTTCTTTGCTCACGCTGAGGATGGGCTTGTATGGTGCTGTCTATTCTATAATCATTACCGAAGCTATCATAGCTATAACCATGGTGCTTTACCTATATAAAAAAACTCCGCAAATCTTTTATCTGGGTGTACCTAAGAATTTCGAGATGGCTCGTATTGCGGGAGATAAGAAGTGAAAAATGTTTGCGCCATCGTAGTCACTTATAATAGGCAAGCCTCACTCGAAAAATGTATTCAAGCGATCCGATCCCAGTCCTATCCGACAGATATACTTGTTGTGGACAATGCTAGTACGGATGGTACTCCTAAGTATATCAAAGAGATGTACCCGGAAATCAGTCTGATTCAGCTTGATGAAAATCTTGGTGGTGCTGGGGGATTTTCGGCTGGAGTAAAGTACGCTCGCGATCATCTTTCGGCCGATTGGTACGTTCTGCTGGATGATGACGCCTTCATGCATCATGATTGCGTTTTGAATATGGTCTCATACATGAATGATGTCAATTACGCGCACAGCGTGTTGATATCGAGACTAATCGATGATGCATCTTACTTCGAGGCAGAGCGCGGTGCAATGCCTGTGGACAAAGGCACTTTTGTCGGCTTCTTTATTTCTTCAGAAATGGTCGGGAACATTGGGGAACCTAAAGGGGATTATTTCATCTACTGGGATGATGCGGAATACTCCTATAGGGCGAAAAATGCATCCTACGGCATTTATAGGGTGGGAGAGAGCATTATAGAGCATAAGGACTGGAGTGGCCGAGGCCAGTTAAATATCAGGTACGGCCCAGTGAAATTCAACTATACTCCGCTGGCGGGCTGGCGGACTTACTACCTTATCAGGAACAGATTCCTTTGTGATTCAGATTCCGGGCACTCGATGTGGAAGGCTGGCCTGAGTGCGCTCAAGTATCTCCTTAAAACCATGTTGGTCAAGCCGTCCAACACCGTAATAGTGCTGAAGGCAATGCTTCATGGTGTGACAGGTCGCAGAGGCAAGCTGATTTCCCCCTGAAGAATCTTAAATAACAGCAGACAGCTTTTGAGTAGTTAGGAGAACAGATGTACAGTGTATCGGTGTGCATGGCTTCTTATAATGGTGGGCAGTATATATCTGAACAGATTGATTCGATTTTGCCTCAGTTAAATAATGATGATGAACTTATCATCGTCGATGACGGTTCCACCGATCTAACCTTAGAGATTATAAAAGACTATTCCAACCCCATGATAAAGCTGTACGCCAACAGGGTCAATCTAGGGGTGGTTGACTCTTTTGAGAAATCTCTATCGCTGGCTTCTGGCGACATCATAATTCTATCTGATCAGGATGATATTTGGCTTCCGGGAAGGGTTCAGGCTGTCAGGGATACTTTTAGAGATATTGAGGGCGCGAGTGTAGTTGTGGTGAATGCTTATCTTATGCACGATGACAGGATAGATCTCGAAACCTTTTACGAAGTGCGCCGTAGTGGTGCCGGGATGCTGAAAAACTTATATAAGAACACGTATATAGGGTGCTGCATGGCTGTGCGCAGAGAAGTTTTAGAGCTGGCTTTGCCATTTCCGAAACACATAACCATGCACGACCAGTGGTTGGGCCTTGTTGGGGAACTGTGCGGCAAGAGTACATTCCTCGAAGATCGTTTTGTCGTTTATAGGAGGCACGGTGGCAACCTTACCGGTTTGACCAGAGGGAAAATAAAGAGCGTGATCAACAAAAGACTGATAGCGGCCTCAATGGTCGCCGAAGCCTACGGAAGGAAGATTTTCGGCCATAAAACGCTCAAAGAGCACCAGACAGAGTGTGCCTCATATGAGTAAGTTGACTTTGGTGGTGCCGACCCTCAACGCCGCTGGCTACATCTCCCAGTTCGTGGGCGGCTTGAACCGGCAGGTTCGTCAGCCTGACAGAGTCATTATTCTCGACTCTGCCTCTACCGATGGAAGCCCGCAGCTTTGGCGAGAGCAGGGACTTGAAGTGGTTTCCATTCCCAGGGGCACCTTTGACCACGGCGGTACCCGTAATCTAGGCGCTCGGCTGGCGGGTGAGGGCATCTGCTGCTTTTTGACGCAAGATGCGGTCATGGCGTCGCCGCAAACCTTGGCCGCGTTGATCGAGCCTCTCGAGAAAGGGCAGGCGGCGGCCACGTTCGGGCGCCAGCTCCCCCGGCCCGAGGCGTCGCCTGCTGAGCGGTACGCCCGGTATTTCCAGTACCGGGCCGCCAGTGAGTGCCGCTCGGCCCAGGACGTGCCTGGCCTCGGCGTCCGCGCGTACCGTTTTACCAATGTCTGCTCAGCCGTTCGTCTGGAGAAGTTCTGGGCTGTGGGCGGTTTCCCAGAACGCATCATTTTGAACGAGGATATGTTGCTGGTGGCCCGCCTGTTCGCGGCGGGGGAGCGCGTATGTTATGTGGGTGCGGCGGAGGTGCTGCATTCACACGACTACACGCTCAAGCAGCAGTTTCAGCGACACTTTGATATCGGGGCTTCTTTTGCAGACGCCGCAGAGCTGCTCCGCGGAGCCAGGGTGGGGGGTGAAGGGGTGCGTTTTGCCGTGGGTCAAATGGGCTATCTGGTTCGCCTTGGGGAGTGGAGGCAGGTTCCCGCTGCCGTTGGCGATCTGGGTGCCCGTATGCTCGGCTTCCAACTGGGACGGCGACACCAAGCCCTGCCTACCCCCCTCAAAAAGAAATTGAGCATGCACAGCTACCACTGGGATCAAAAGGAGCAGAGATGACCGGACACCACGCTCTTCTCGTGACAGGAGGCTGCGGCTTTATTGGCAGCAACTTCGTGCGGTACTGGTTGAAACAGCATCCGGAGAGCAAGGTGGTGGTGTACGACAAACTCACCTACGCCGGGCGAAAGGAAAACCTGCACGATGTGTGGGGCAGCCCCGGCCTATCGCTGGTGGTGGGCGATATTGGAGACAGAGATCTGGTCCGGCGCACCTGTCAGGACCATGCCATCGATTTGATAGTCAATTTTGCAGCGGAAACCCATGTGGACCAGAGCATTCTGGGGCCCCTGGTTTTTACGGACACCAACGTGCGCGGCACCCATGTCCTGCTGGAAGTGGCCCGTGAACTGGGGATTCGGCTGCACCATATCAGCACCGACGAGGTGTACGGCCACATCCGCGACGGGCACCAGAGCGTGGAAACCGATGAGCTGGCGCCGCGCAGCCCCTACGCCGCGAGCAAGGCGGCCGCCGATCAGCTGGTTCAGGCCTACGCGATCACCTACGGCCTCTCCGTGACCATCACCCGTGGGGCGAACAACGTGGGACCGTACCAGTATCCGGAAAAGGCGGTGCCGCTGTTTTCCACCAACGCCCTTCTGGGCGAGCCCCTTCCGGTGTATGGCGACGGTCAGCAGATGCGTGACTACGCCCACGTCGAGGATCACTGCACCGGGATTGAGGCAGTCCTTTTGAAAGGGAAGGCTGGTGAGGTCTACAACGTGGGAACCGGGCACGAAATGACCAACCTGGAGATGGTCGACATCGTGCTGGAGACTCTGGGGCAGGATCACCGGCTGGTCCGGCATGTGGCCGACCGCCCCGGCCATGACCGCCGCTATTCCATGAATGTGGACAAACTGCGTGCGCTAGGATGGACGCCGAAGTACGACCCTCGGCAGGCGGTGGCCGAGGCGGCGAGGTGGTACGCAGACAACCGTTGGTGGTGGGAACCCATCCGCCGCGGCGCGTTTCGTGAGTATTACCAGAAGCAGTATGGCGAGCGTCTGGAGGCCGCCCGCCCATGACCTGCGCCCACCCTTCGCGCCGCGGCATCATCCTGGCGGGCGGCAGTGGGACGCGGTTGTACCCAGCGACCCTGGCAGTCAGCAAGCAGCTGCTTCCCATCTACGACAAGCCGATGATCTACTACCCGCTGACCACACTGATGCTGGGCGGGATGCGCGAGATCCTGATTATCTCGACCCCCGAGGACACCCCCCGCTTCAGGCAACTTCTGGGCGACGGCTCGCAGTGGGGAATCGAGCTGAAGTATGCCGTGCAGGCCAAACCCGACGGACTGGCCCAGGCTTTTCTGATCGGCGAGGAGTTCCTGGCTGGGCATCCCAGTTCGCTGATTCTGGGCGACAACATCTTTTACGGGAATGACCTGTCAGACCTGATGCTGTCTGCCAATGCCAGGACGCAGGGTGCCACGGTGTTCGCCTATCAGGTGAGCGACCCGGAGCGTTACGGTGTGGTGGAATTTGACCGACAGGGCCGCGCCCTGAGTATCGAGGAAAAGCCCGCCCGGCCGAGGTCCGACTTTGCAGTCACGGGGCTGTACTTCTATGACGGGCAGGTGGTTGAGCGGGCGCGGGGCATCAGACCCTCGGCACGTGGCGAACTGGAAATCACCGATCTGAACAACCTGTATCTCGAGGAAGGCACCCTTGACGTGCAGTTGATGCGGCGGGGGTTCGCCTGGCTGGATACCGGCACGCACGAGAGCATGCTCGAAGCCAGCCTCTTTATCCAGACCATTGAGCACCGTCAGGGCCTCAAGGTCGCCTCACCCGAAGAGATTGCGTGGCGGAGCGGCTGGATCGGGACCGAGCAACTCACCGAGCAGGCCCGCAAGCTCGCCAAGAACCAGTACGGCAGGTATCTGCTCAAAATCAGTGAGGAAAAGTTGCATGGCTGACACGGCTAACCGCTCCGGTCTTCATCCCATCAAGCTGGCCCCCGAGTATGCCGGGGCGCTGGCGTTCGAGAGCTATCCGGCCCAGCCCCAGATTGAGGGGGTCTGGTTCCACAGCCTGAAGAAAAATCGCAGCGAAAACGGCGCTTTCATGGAGTATCTCCGGCTCGGCGAACACGGCGTGCAGGGGCTGCCAGGGACGCTCACGCCCCGGCAAATCAGCGTGTCGTGGGCCGCGCCGGGGCGAATCAACGCCTTTCACATCCACGTCAAACAGGAACAGAACGAACTCTGGTGCGTTTTGCACGGCCAACTGACCATCTGGTTGGTGGACTGCCGGGCGGACAGCCCCACCCTGGGTGTGCGGCGCAAGCTGGTCTTCAGCGGCGAGCAGCCTATGCTGGTGCATATCCCCAGTGGTGTGGCGCACGGCTATCAGGCCGGTGAGAACGGCGCGACCCTGCTCTACACCATGGACGCCCAGTTCGACATCAGCGACCCGAACGAGGGCCGTTTGCCCTGGCACTTTTTCGGCGAGGACCTCTGGGCCGAGGACCGGGGCTAATGCTGAAGTTTCTGTTGACCGGCGGAAGCGGACGGCTCGGCACCGAGTTGCGTGCCCTGTTGCCCGGGGTGGTGGCCCCCTCGTCCAGTGAAATGAACCTGTTGGACGCGGCGCAGGTGCACGGCGTCATCCAACGTGAGGCCCCGGACATCATCGTTCACGCGGCGGCCTACACCAACGTGAGCGGCGCGGAGCAAGACCGGGAAGCCTGCTGGCAGACCAATGTGGTCGGTACCCGGCACATAGCCGCCGCCGCGAACGGTGTCGAGGCCAAGCTCGTCCATATCAGCACGGATTACGTGTTCAGTGGCGAGGAGGGCGGCTACCAGGAAGACGACGTGCCGGGGCCGGTGGTCAACTACTACTCGCTCACCAAACTGGTCGCCGAGGAAGCTGCCCGCGCAGCCCGCAGGCACCTGATTGTGCGAACCAGCTTTCGCCCACGCGAGTTTCAACATCCCGCAGCTTTTTCCGACGTCTACACCGGGCAGGACTACGTGGACGTCATCGCGCCGGAAATCGCTCTGGCAGTGCGGCACGCGCTGGATATCGGAGACAGGGTGCTGCACATCGTCACCGAGCGCAAAAGTGTCTATGAACTCGCCCGGCGCCGCAAACCGGATGTGAAGGAAGGGAAGCGGGCCGACGCCGGGGTGCTGCTGCCGGGCGACGTGAGTCTCGATACGCAGCGGTGGCAGGTTGTCAGGGCGCTTGTTTGTGGGAAGTGAAGCCCCTATTCCAGGCGCCGAAGAGCCGTAAAGTGCCACTGGACGCGTCCTCCTGTGCCGTGAGAGAGGTGCCACCTTGAACGTGGTCGAAGACATCCATCCGATGTCATCCGGCGGACTGGTGGCAGTCACAGGACAGTGAAGATCGAAAGCCAGAAACTAGTTTCGACTGCGCCAGACGGCGTTATCCGTAGTTCCAAACAAGGGTTTGGTCAGTTTCAGAACTATGATTCTATCTAAGCGTGCGCTGACGTCTATTCTAATTGCCTTATTGGTCGGAGTCCAATTCATCCCAAAGGTGAATCTGGGCTTTCAGGTCAGGCCAGACGATCTGATTTATTTGCTCAGCTTTGGCTTTCTGGTAATCCTTTTCAGATCACTTCCGTTGGTGGTGCTGGGCTATGGTGCCACAATCTTATTAAGCAACTTCATTCACTTCTACAATGCGCTCGCCTTAGATGCCAGAGGCTTCCTTTTTGTAGGGAGGTATACGGCGTTCGCGCTTATGGTCGGCCTTGGCGCCTGGCTTCGTCAAGGCATCTCACCCTATTTTGGCAGAACTCTTTGGAGGGTTCTGTCCTGTTTCGCCGTGGTGCAGGCCGCCGTAGTGATCGCGCAACGTTGGGGCGCCTTGCCAATCATCATAGATAACAACCTGGTTATCAATGCCTCCAGAGCAACTGGCATGACCTCCCATCCTACAGAATTGGGATTTGTCAATCTGTTGCTCATAGCACTCGCCTACCAAATCACACATTCCGGAAAGCGAAGAGTGGGATTTTACTTTGTAATTCTGTGTTTTGTTGGGGCATTGGTCGCTGCGGACAGCAGAACGAGTTTGGTCGGCGGACTTGTCATGATATGTCTGTACGAGCTTTATACACGGCGCGGAAGTATAAAACATAGTGTGTATCGCTGGGCGCTGTCCCCTCTCCTGGTTCTAGGAGGGTGGTTCGTCGTGAGTCAAAGTGGCCGAGTCGCGGAAGTCCTGAGCAGTGGAAATGCAACATTTGTCACCCAGACACTTCGGGACCCTCGTCATGTCGATGATTTTAGCAACATCAATCCACAACTTGCTCCAAGAAACGTAGATCCAAGCCTGTATGTTCGTATCAAGAAGTGGGGACATATCCTGGCTGATGTCGAGGCCCGCCCCTTGACGGGGAGTGGGCCAGGAGCGTACGGGGCCGCAGTTGATGGCCTATATATGCGCATACTGGGAGAGGGTGGGATCCTGGGCCTGGCCGTATACTTGTCTGGACTTGGCATTTTGTTTTTTTCAGCGAAATCGTTCTACTTCCGCTTATTCTTCTTGGCTATTCTCTTCTCCAGCATCTTTATAGATGCACTCTTCTTCAGTAGATTTGCGTATGTATTCTACCTCTACGCTGGCCTGCAAATTTCCGGGGGCGCCGCACGCATAGAAGCTCTGGGTGTAGATACGGGCCTAACCAATGTCCGACTTTAACATAGACCTTCTGGCTCCCGCGGGAGCCGGGTGGAGTGGAATAGGCTGGGATGGAATCAATTATTTCAAAAACATAGAAACATTTCCGGCTATGGTCGGCTGGAACTCAAGAGAGTCTGTTCGGGGAAAAGTGTTTTTAAAAGTTTATCCGATTGCTGAATCGTGCGGCTGGGTGGAACTGAAGGTCAATGACAAATCCAGTGGCCGTGTTCCGCTTACGCCCGATACATTTCCTGAGGTCAGTGTAGATTTGACATTTTTATCAGGAGACAACACGGCGAGCATCACATCGGATTGTCCTGCAAATGGTCTACGGGTCTACAAATTTCAGGCGCATGTTTTGGCGCCTGCTTCCACACCAGTTGGTCAGCAGATTGCGGCAGGTATGGTGGCCTCGTTGCTCGTATGGCTCTTGTGGCGCTTGTTGGTGTCCCGCCCCCAGACCCGTGCCACGGGAAGCTCTTGATGACCGCCGAAGTGCGAATCGACCTTCTCCAGGAATTAGGCGCCGTGGCGCACGTTCCAGAGCTCGCCCATGCCATTTGCCAGTTGCGGTGGACGCCGCGTCTGTAGAGGCTGACAGGGCAGAGGCGTAGACTCAGGGCGCAGAACTGATCCTGGCCGATTCACGTACCGAGACTCGCCGACTTGGTGGCCAAGCGACCCAGGTCCGCGCTGGGCGTCTGGGGCGAGGCGGGCTTGGGGAAGACCCACACAGCCCTGGTCCTGCCGGTCTGCCACAGTTCGTCGGCAGTACTCTCCGCGCTGCTGGCGGCTTCCACGGGCGTGAATGCCACCCACGCCCCCCGGCAGGAGCACACATGACGGAACAGCATGCCAGCAGGGTAGGTCCAGCGGAAGGCCGCGTCCTCGTCAACCCCATCGGGGGGACGAATGATGCTCAAGGTTCCCGACACCTTGACGGTGGGCGTCTACTCCATCAGGTACGGCAGGCTCGAGTTCGTTTCAGGCGGAAGATCTGCCCTGGCGCCGTCAGTAGCGCGGGGAGTCTGGATGTGCTGGAGCACCCGCCGCTGGCGAACGGTCGCCAAGCTCATGCCCCCGCTCACCAGTTCGGCCGCGTGACTGACGCTCTGCTCTGGTAACGGAGCCGTCCCCCGCGTCCGTCCTTGGTGGTCTGGAAGGGAAAGGGGCCGCGGATAGCGCTGAGGTTCCCGGTGCGACGTCTCGCCCCGCCTCTCCTTTTCACCCTGGCCATCCTCCTGGACACTTCGCAACTCGCGCTGACGGCGATGGGGGCGCTGGTCACGGTCTGGGGCGTCTTCGCCATCTGGGCGCTGCGACGGAAACCGGCGGATCGACCTCTGCCTCAGGCGGCCTGATACGGGTACTGGCAATCCGTTCCCGAACTGGGAAAGCGCCGACCGGGCCGAACAGTTTCTGTAGCTGCTGGGTTGGAATCCGTGTAACGCGGGCGGGGGCAGCGTCCCCACGTCCCGGTTGGAGGACAATTCCCCTGTGACCGCGACACTGTACTTCGACCGCGACGTGGACCTCTCGCCCCTTGAGGACAAGCTCGTGGCCGTCATCGGCTACGGCAACCAGGCGCACGCCCATGCCCAGAACCTGCGCGACAGCGGGCTAAACGTAGTTGTGGGCCTGCGGGAGGACTCGGCCAGCCGCGACCGGGCCGAGCGGGCGGGCCTGCAGGTCCTGAGCATCGAGGCGGCCACCCGCGAGGCCGACGTGATCATGCTGCTGATCCCCGACGAGGCGCAGCCGGGCCTGTACGAGCAGAGCATCGCTCCCCACTTGGCGCCCGGCAAGGCGCTCGCCTTCGGGCACGGGTTCAACGTCCACTTCGGGCGCATCGTGCCGCCCCCTGGCGTGGACGTGTTCCTGTTGGCCCCCAAAGGGCCAGGGCGGATGCTGCGGCGCCTCTATGTAGACGGCAGCGGCCTGGCAGGCCTCTTCGCGGTGGCCCAGGACGCGACCGGGCATGCCAGGCCGCTGGCCCTCGCCTATGCCCGCGCCGTGGGCTGCACGCGGGTGGGCGTGCTGGAGACGACCTTCCGGGAGGAAACGGAGACCGACCTCTTCGGAGAGCAGGCCGTGCTGTGCGGCGGGGTACCCAGCCTGATTCAGGCGGGCTTCGAGACACTGCTGGAGGCCGGATACCAGCCCGAGGTCGCTTACTTCGAGACGGTGCATGAGGTCAAGCTGATCGTGGACCTGATTTACGAACGGGGCCTGGCCGGGATGCGTGAGGCCATCTCCAACACGGCCGAGTTCGGCGGTTACGTTACGGGGGCGCGGGTGGTCACCCCAGAGACAAAGGCCACCCTGCGGGACGTGCTAGCCGACATTCAGGGTGGGCGCTTCGCCGAGCGCTTCACCGCAGACGCCGAGGCATGCTTCCCCTCCATGGGAGAGCAGCGCCGCCGGATGCGCGATCACCCCGTCGAGGCGGTGGGAGCCGATCTGCGGACGAGACTGCCCTTCCTCCAGACCAGGGAAACTGAGATCTGATCCGGGTTCCGGCTCGTCCGTTGCGGGGCTTCCACGTCTCACCGTCCTCCTTGGTCCTGTCGCCTGTGCAGCGCAGCTCCGCGAGCCGGGTCGGGACCTACAGCACTGGGATCACTGCTCCTTCGCCATCCGGATAGGCCGGGGGTGGTCTCCGTTCTGCCAGGCCGGACACCCCGCTTGGCGGGGCTGGTGGGTCCCTTTGTGTCCGGCGCACACTCAGGGCATGAAGACGCCTCTTCTTCCCGAAAAACTTCGTCTCCAGCGCCTTCTGTCCGGCCTGACCGACCGCCCGCTGGTGTGGCAGCGCGGCGGCGAGGAAATCACCAGCCGTGGCCTCGTCGTGACCGAAGAGGAGATCCGGCTGCACCACCGTCTGGGAGCCCAGAGCCGCGCCGAGCGGTACGCGAACTGACCAGCCCGGAGCGGCGGCCCCCACCTGAAGCAGGCCGGGGGCCGCCGCTCCGATACGGCGGGTCACCGCACACCGGAATGGACCTCGCGGCAGATTCGCCTGGGATGGACAGGTCACTCTTGACGGAGGTGGCGGGGTCGGCGGGGATCACCCACGACCTGCCGTCCGCAGCGGGGCGTCGGGGGTGGCCGCCCCCTGCCCGCTAGTGCTGCGCCGACTCCAGCTCAATCCCGCTGTCGTTTCCGTGCCCCGCATCACCACGGTGGTGGACGGCACCGGGCTGGCGATCCACCTCCTGGTCGCCGGGGCCGTTCCTGGGCTCTGGCTGACGTCCCCCCCGTGACCGGGTCAGAACGCACGGGATGACGTGGGCCTGCCGGTGTCGGGGTCCTCAAGCCCTTGTGGCTCTGGCGGCCCGCTTCGGCGCGTTGCTCGGTGGAGTCGCCGCACTGTGGTTGCTCCCAGAGGCCTCGCTCCCCTTGCGTCCCACCTCGCGGGCGGCCTCGCCTCTCTGGCTGGCGATCTCCCGCTGACGCTCAGGGTCTATTCCCGCGAACCCCTGACCTTCGCCGTTGCTGGAGTACCCAGGGCCGCCCGTGAGGCGCGTGCCCGCGAACTGCTGGCAGACGTGGGCCTCGCGGACCTTGCGGGCCGCTATCCCGCGCAGCTCTCCGGCGGGCAGAAACAGCGGGTGGGCATCGCCCGTGCGCTCGCGCTGGAGCCGGACCTGCTGCTGGCCGACGAGGCCACGAGTGCCCTGGACCCGGAGACGAGCGCGGGCATTCTGGCCCTGCTGACCGAGGTGCAGCGCAGCCGTGACCTCACCCTGATCGTGGTGACGCACCAACTCGAAGTCGTGCGGGCCGCCTGCACGCACGTCGCCGTGCTGGACGCGGGGCGGCTGGTGGAGAGCGGCGAGACGCGGAAGGTGCTGGCCCGGCCTGCCCACCCGGTCACCCGCGCCCTGCTGGACGCGCACCGCCCGCAGCTCCCGCTCTCGCCGGGCGAGACGCTGCGCCGGGTGACCCTTCCCGACCTGGGCTCGGGCACGCTGGAGCGGCTGGCCGCCCTGGGGGCTCGGCTGGTGCAGGCCGAGCCGCATCCGCAGGGGGTGGACGCCTGGCTGGTGCTGCCAGAGACGGCGCCGACCCCGCACCTCTGGCCGCGCGAGGTCCGCCTCCCGCTGGGGGCGAGCGCCTGATGGACAGCCCCGCGCCCCTGCTGTGGCAGGCCACGCTGGAAACGCTGTGGATGGTGCTGCCGAGTGCGCTGCTCGCGCAACTGCTGGGCACGGCGCTGGGGGTGGCCCTGACCCTCGCCCGGCCCAGCGGCCTGCGCCCGCATCCCCCCTGTTCCGGGTGCTGGACGCCGCCGTCAACGTGGGCCGCAGCCTGCCCTTCATCATCCTGCTGGTCCTGCTGATCCCCTTCACGCGGCTGGTCACGGGCACCAGCATCGGCAGCACGGCGGCCATCGTGCCGCTGACCGTGGCGGCGATTCCCTTCGTGGACCGGCTGGTCGAGGGAGCGCTGAGGGATGTGCCCCCCGGCGTCCTAGAGGCCGCCCGCGTGGTGGGGGCCACGACTCCTCAGCTCGTCGGCAAGGTGCTGCTGCCCGAAGCCCGGCCCGCCCTGATTCACGGCTTCACGGTGACGCTGGTCAGCCTGATCGGCTCCAGTGCGATGGCCGGAGCGATCGGCGGCGGCGGGCTGGGTGACCTCGCCATCCGCTACGGCTACCAGCGCTTCGAGACGGACGTGATGGTCGCCACCGTGCTGCTGCTGCTCGTGCTGGTGCAGGGCGTGCAGTGGCTGGGCGACCGCGCCACACGCCGCGCCGATCACCGCTGACCTCCTCTTCCTGACTTCGGAGTTCCCAATGAAAACCATCCTGATTCTGTCCGTTCTCGCCCTGACCCCCTTCGCCTCTGCCGGGACCCTGCGTGTGGGCGCCACGCCCGTGCCGCACGCCGAGCTGCTGGAGTTCGTGAGGCCCACCCTCGCCAAGCAGGGCGTCAACCTCGTGATCCGCGAGTTCACCGACTACGTGCAGCCCAACCTCGCGCTGGCGGACGGCAGCATCGACGTGAACTTCTTCCAGCACCTCCCCTACCTGCAGGAGTTCCAGAAGAACCGCCCGCTGGGGCTGGTCGCCGGGGCGAAGGTGCATGTGGAGCCCATGGGCCTGTACAGCCGCCGGGTGCGGTCGCTGCGGGAGCTGCGCTCCGGGGCCACCGTCGCCCTGCCCAACGACCCCAGCAACAGCGGGCAGGCCCTGAAGCTGCTGGAGCGGGCCGGGCTGATTCGCCTCAAACCCGGCGTGGGCGTGCAGGCGACCGTGCGCGACATCACGGCCAACGTTGGGCGCCTGCGCTTCCGCGAGCTGGAAGCCGCGCAGCTTCCCCGTGCCCTGGCCGATGTGGACGCGGCGGTCATCAATACCAACTACGCGCTGGAGGCGGGACTCAACCCCCTGAAAGACGCGCTGATTTTCGAAGACCGCCGCAGTCCCTACGCGAACCTGCTCGTCGCCAAACCCTCGACCCTGAAAAACTCGGATTATCTCAAGCTGGTGCGGGTGCTCCAGAGCCCCGAGGTGAGGGCCTTTATCCTGAAGAAGTACGGGGGGGCGGTCGTCCCGGCCTTCTGAGCTGACGTTCTTCGTCCAACCACCGTTCCCAACGGTGGTTTTTAATGGGCTCACTTCGGCCGCGTGGCCTGCAGCCGCTGGTAGTGCTGCACGATCAGGGGGTCATTGGTCTGGGCGCCCCGCACGCAGGCGTCGGCCTGGGCAGCCCACTCGCGCGGCGCACAGGTCAGGGCGGCGACGGCCCATTCGAACCGGGCGCGGCCGTCCTCGGTGGCCTGCGCGAGGGGCAGGGTCGTGTGGAGCAGCGCCCGCGCCTCCTCACGCTCGCCTTGCCGGTGGAGGATGCGGGCCTCCAGGGAAGCGGCGATCACCCGCAGGCTGAGGACCGGGTGGGATGCGTTGACACGCAGGGTGTGCAGGGCCTCGCCGAGTTCGCCCAGCCGGAACTGCGCGGTGCCCAGCGACTGGTGGATGTAGGCGGTCATGCTGAAGTCCCCCTGGTCGAGCGCCTCGGCGGCGAGCATCTGGGCGCGGGCACTGTCGCCGGTCGCGTTGAGGTGCCACAGGTAGAAGGTGAGCACCCCGCAGTGGTCCTGGGCGGAGGGAGCAGCCCGCGCTGCCTGGAGGGCCAGTTCGTGCCACAGCCGCGCCGCCCGGAAGTCCTGGCGGGAATCGTGGGCGCTGGCGACCGTCGCGTACCACAGGGCGGGGGACCGCGCCGGGGCGAGGTGCGCGAGCCCCAGCAGGGCGAGGCGCTCGGCCCGCACCGGCTCTCCCGTCAGGTCCGCGAGGTACCCGGCTGTGTAGCAGATGTCGGCCTGCGGCTCCGGCGTCGCCCGCAGCGCCCTACCGCAGTACTCGCGGGCCAGGGCGTACTCGTCGCGCCCGATGGCCTGGTGGGTCAGCACGTCGAGGGCCAGCGCCGCCCCCTCGCCGCGCGGCGTCAGGTCGAGCGCGGCGCGGGCGGCGGCCTCGGCCTCGCCGGGCCGGTCCAGGCGGGCGGCCCCCAGGGCCTCCTGCCCCAGGTCCAGCGCCCGCCGGTCAGGGGACGTTCGCCGCCGGGCCGGGAGCGGCTGGAGGTGCCCCAGCAGCCGCGCCTCGGTGCGCTCGGCCCATTCCAGCCACTGCTCGGGGCCGTCCGCCCGGTGCCCGGCCATGAATTCGCGCCAGGTTCCCTCCAGCGCGAGGTCGGCCGAGGTCAGCCCCAGCACGTCGACCTCCACCCGCGCGAGGTCGAGGTGAAGCTGGTGCCCGCGCTCGGTCAACACGTCGGCGTGCTGGCCCAGCACCCGCCGCAGGGTGTAGAGGGTGGTCCGCAGGTTGTGCAGGACCCGCCCGCTCCCGCCGCTCCACAGCAGGTCCGCCACCCGCCGCCGGGGCTGGGGGCCGTCCAGCGCCAGCACCGCCAGCAGCCGCAGCGCCCGCGCCGGACAGCGCGGCCAGCCCTCCTCCACCCGTAACGCGGCCCCACCCAGCAGGCGGAGACCCAGCGGCCTGCCCTTGGACATGTCGCTTTCCCCCCACCCAGCGTAGCCGGGTCAGGGATAGGGAAAAGAGGGGAATGAGGTCGGCGACTCTTCATGAGCTTGACCTCCTGCCGTGCAGAGCGGGGAAGACGGGCAGGGCGTCCTGGAAGGTGTCAAGCGTGTCCAGTCCAGGTCGGAGGCTGGCGACGCACTCCGGGAACGAACGAGTCCCGAACAGTGCTCGCCAGGTCCAATCGGGTCAGGGTCCCGGTGTTCCTGGAGGGCTCAGCCGGACTCGCGAAGCTGCGTCGGCACAGGGAGCAGGAACAAAAATAAAATGGTCGCTGGGCCAAAGGATTGGAATCACGCCACTACAGTCCCCGGAGCTGTCCACACGCTTAATGGGGGTGGGTTAAGGAGTTGCTGCCAAGTGAAAAGTGAACCGGTGGACTGGGGCAGGGTCTTTGTCACCCCAGTCCACCGCTTTACCTGTGCCCGGCCGCGCCCCGTTCAGCGGGCGCCGGGGGGAATCGGTCGGGCACCTGGATTTCAGTAGCGCGGCAGCCCGGCGAGCCCGCCGTATTCCCGGACCAGCTTCCCGGCGTGGTCGCCGTGGACGCGCCGGACCTCCAGCCCGTACAGTTCCTGCAACTGCGGCAGCACCTCTTCCAGCGTCACCCGCGTCATCAGGGAACCGTCGAGGGGACTGTCCTGCACGTCCTTGCGGGCCGTGAAGTAGGGCACCTCGGGGTTGTGGCTGCGGAAGATATGGAGCCCCGAGCCGTCCTCCGGAATCACGAGCTGGTAGATGCGGCCCTGCTGCACCATCTCCAGCACGCGCTCCATCTCCATGACGCCCTGCTCCTGAAGCTGCTCCATCAGCCGGGCCTCGTCCTGCCGGGCGAAGTCTTCCAGCAGGGGGGGCAATCGGTCGATGATGGTCTGCTCGGGGGCGCTGCCGGTACCGACCTCCACGTTCGTCTCCCCGATCACCTCGAAGGAGGCGGTGGCGGGAATCTCGGCGCGGAACTCGGCCAGCCGGGCGACCGGCCCGACGAGGACCAGATGCTTCAGGCCACGGGCTTTCAGCTCCCCGGACAGCTCGCCCGCCGTCTCGTTGTAGAAGCGCTGTTGGAGGGCGTCGACGTGGCGCTGGTAGAGCTCGGCGCCGCTGTCGCTGCGCGGCCCGCTGCCCTGGGCGCTGAAGCCACTGCCGTCCTGGGCACGGGCGGCGCCAGGAGCGCCGGGCACGGCGGTGGTGGATTCGGTGTAGTTGTCGCGCTCCAGGTCCTCCAGCTCGGTGTTGCGCTCGCGGCGCACCTCGGTCAGCTCGCCCTGGTCGAAGACGAAGAGCCGCGCCCAGTCGCGGTCGACCGCCAGCACCCCCACGCGGGGCAGGGCGTGGGCCGCGTTCTCGACCAGGGTCGGGAGGGGCCGCCCGAAATGGAAGCGCTCGGGCAAGTCGAGTTGCACGTCGAAGCGTTCGTCCACGTCCTCGCCCAGCACGTACACGGCACTCTTGCCACGGGCCTCGCGGGCACGGGCCACGTCGTCGAGCAACCGCCCGGCCAGGGTGGGCGGCACCCCAAGGTCGTTCAGGGCGCTCTTGACGCGGGTGGTGAGGGCGTCGCCGTGGTTGTCCTGATCGGCGGGGTTGACGTGGACCACCGCCATCAGGACTGAGCCGTTCTCGGGCAGGCTGCGGATACGCTTGAGGTCGTCGGGCGTGATCATGGGGCCTCCTTGCCGGGTGAGGCGGCGTCAGAGCCAAGGAGTCAGTGGGGGCGTCCGCCTCTTCCACCCCGACCCTAACGCGGCCCCCGGTCAGGAACCTGAGCCGGGCCTTAAGGAGCGTCGGCGGCGGCCAGCCCCAGCGCCCGTGCCAGATACGGGGCTGTCCGGCTTTCCTCCGCCCGCACCACCTCCTCCGGCGTGCCCTCGGCCACGACCTGCCCGCCCGCCTCGCCCGCGCCGGGACCGATGTCAAGAACCCAGTCGCTGACGGTCACCACGCCCAGGTCGTGCTCGACGGCGATCACGGTGTGCCCCGCGTCCACCAGCCGCCCGAGCTGCCGGGTCAGCCG
Organism: Deinococcus terrestris; assembly: GCF_009377345.1. NCBI lineage: Bacteria > Thermotogati > Deinococcota > Deinococci > Deinococcales > Deinococcaceae > Deinococcus > Deinococcus terrestris. The sequence goes on from NZ_WBSL01000007.1 coordinate 61,851, forward strand.
CTCCACGTCGGCGGGATGCAAGCCGGTGGTGGGCTCGTCGAGGACGTAGACCGCGTGTCCCCGCCCGGCCCGCTGCAACTCGGTCGCCAGCTTGATGCGCTGCGCCTCGCCGCCCGAGAGTTCGGTCGCGGGCTGCCCCAGCCGCAGGTACCCCAGCCCCACCTCGCGCAGGGTGTCCAGCGCCCGGAAGACGGCCGGGTCGTCCCGGAAAAACTCCCAGGCCGCGTCCACCGTCATCCCCAGCACGTCGGCGATGTTCTTTCCCCGCTCCTTGACCTCCAGCGTTTGGGCGTTGTAGCGCGTGCCGTGGCACACCGGACAGGGCGCGTACACGCTGGGCAGGAACAGCAGTTCGACCATCACCCACCCTTCGCCCTGGCAGTGCTCGCAGCGCCCGCCCTTCACGTTGAAGGAAAAGCGGCCCGGCCCGTACCCGCGTTCCCGCGCGAGCGGCGTCGCGGCGAACAGCTTGCGGACGTGATCGAAGAGGCCCGTGTACGTCGCCAGGTTGCTGCGCGGCGTGCGCCCGATGGGTTTCTGGTCCACCCGGACGAGGCGCGAGACTAAGGCCACGTCGCCCCCGAGGTGCGCGGTGGTAGGGGTGGGGGCGTCTTCGGCCTCCTCTTCCTCTTCCCCTTCCGCCAAGTTCTGCCCCAGCCGGGCCGCCAGCGTCTCGACGAGGACCTGACTCACCAGCGTCGATTTGCCTGACCCCGACACCCCCGTCACGCTCGTCAGGACCCCCAGCGGAAAGCGCACGGACAGGTCTTTCAGGTTATGGCGGGTCACGCCCTTCAGCTCCAGCCAGCCCGATGGGGAGCGCGGCTCGTGCGGCTCACGGGCCTCCTCCCGGAAAAGGTAGCGGGCCGTCTGAGACGCCTCCACCCCGCGCAAGCCCTCCGGCGGCCCGCTGTAGAGGATCTCGCCGCCCCCCTCGCCCGCGCCCGGCCCCACGTCGACCAGCCAGTCGGCCTGGCGCACCACATCGAGGTCGTGCTCGACCACGAACAGCGAGTTTCCGGCGGCCTTCAGCCCCGCCAGCGCCGCGAGCAGCGCCTCGGTGTCGGCGGGATGCAGCCCGGCGGAGGGTTCGTCGAGGACATACACCACGCCGAAGAGGTGCGAGTAGAGCTGCGTGGCGAGCCGCAGCCGCTGAAGTTCCCCTGGCGAGAGGGTCGGGGTCGAGCGTTCGAGGTGCAGGTACCCCAGCCCCAGATTCAGCAGCACTTCCAGCCGCGCCACGAGGTCCCCGGCGAGCCGCTGCCGGGCGAGGGCCTGCTCGGGGTGAGCCTCGGCCTTGCCGTCGTGGTCCTGTTTCTCCGAATAAGGCCGCAGCAACTCGGCCACCTGCGCCAGCGGCAGCCTGGAAAACTCGGTGATGTCGTAGCCCGCGAAATGCACGGCCAGCGCCTCCGGCCGCAGCCGTTTGCCGTGGCAGACCGGGCACTCGGTGGCGATCATGTACTCCTGCACCCGCCGCCGCATCGCCGCGCTCCCGGTGTGGGCGAAGGTGTGCATCACGTGCCGCCGGGCGCTGGAAAAGGTGCCCATGTAGTCGGGCGGGTCGCCGCGTTTCACGGCCCGCCGCGTCTCCTCCGGGGTGCAGCCGGGGTAGACGGGCACAACCGGCTGCTCGTCGGTGAAGAGAATCCAGTCGCGCGTCTCCTGCGGCAGCTCGCGCCAGGGCACGTCCACGTCGATCCCCAGGGTCACCAGAATGTCACGCTGGTTCTGCCCGCCCCACGCCTGCGGCCAGGCGGCGACCGCCCGCTCGCGGATGGTGAGCGAGGGATCAGGCACCATCGAGGCCTCGGTCACCTCATAGACCCGCCCCTGCCCATGGCAGTTCGGGCAGGCCCCCTCCGGCGTGTTCGGGGAAAAGCCCTCGGCGTAGACGATGCCCTGCCCCGGCGGGTAGTCCCCGGCCCGCGAGTAGAGCATCCGCACCAGATTCGACAGGGTGGTCACGCTTCCCACCGAGGACCGGGTGCCCGGCGCCCCGCGCTGCTGCTGGAGGGCCACCGCCGGGGGCAGCCCCTCGATGGCGTCCACGTCTGGAGCACCGACCTGATGAAAGAGGCGCCGGGCATAGGGCGAGACCGACTCCAGATACCGCCGCTGCGCCTCGGCATACAGCGTCCCGAAGGCCAGCGAGGACTTGCCGGAGCCGGAGATCCCGGTAAACACCACCAGGGCGTCGCGGGGAATCCGCACCGACACGTCCCTCAGGTTGTGTTCCCGCGCCCCACGCACCTGCACGAATCCGGAATCCTCGCGCGAGAAGGTCATCGCCCCGCAGTATGGAGAGCCCTCCGCGCGGGGGCGGGCGAGTCCCAAGGTTGGCCCAATCCGCCAGGTCCCACGCGGGCGTTCCCCGGCGGCCAGGTCGAGCACCACCTCGAAGTCGCGCAACTCGCAGCTCATCAGCATCTCGTTGAGGCTCAGGCGCGTCATTCGCCGCGGCAGCCGCAGCAGGCGCTGCAAGAAGCCCCTGACGCTCGACACCGGGCTGGACCTGGCCGCGCAGTACTTCATCCGCTCGTTTCTGCACCTGACCGAGTGGTGGCTCGCGCCGCCGGACGCGCAGGCGCACGGCCCCGAGCGTATGGGCGAGATCTACGCTGAGCTGATCTTGCGCCCCACCCTGGCCGCTGCCCTGCGGGCCAGCGTCACCCGCCCCCCGGCCGATACGGGTTCCGGCTGAACAGTCGGCCTCACGCTCAACCGGAATCCAGATTCAGTTCCCCATTCTCTCCGGCGCTTCCTCTCCACCGCCCACCCGCGTGAAGACCTCGTAGAGGGCCAGCAGCAGCGCGGCGAGCACGGCGATAGAAGCCCCGATCAGTTCCAGGCCACCCCAGCGCGAGAGCACGCCCACCAGCGCGGTGAGGGCGGCTCCGCCCAGCCCGGCGGCGGCGACCTGAAAGCCGATGGCGCTGTCGGCGTGCGCCTGCCCGACGCGCCCCGGCGTCAGGCTGATCAGCGAGGCGAAGATGGGCGCGAGGAAAAAGCCGATCATCATCAGCCCGGCGGCCGAGAGGGCCTGGGTCGGCTCCAGCCAGAACAGCAGCGCCCCGGCCACGCTGGCGATCAGGCACAGCCGCAGCGTGCCCACCAGCGGCACCCGGTTGGCGACCGCCCCGAACAGAATTCGCCCCACCATCAGGCTGCCCCAGTACAGGCTGACGAACAGCCCCGCCGCCCCCTCCGGCACGCCCCGGCCCAGCGTGAGCAGTGAGTAGCTCCACTGGGCGGTCACGGCCTCGACCCCGGTGTACAGGAAAAAGGTCAGCATCCCCAGCCACACGGCGGGGCGGCGCAGCGTGTCGCGCGTGCGGGCCGCCGGGACGGGCGCAGCGCCCGCTCCACCCGCCGGCGTCCCCTCTACCCAGCGCCGCCGGGTCAGGAAAAAGGTCAGCGCCAGGGCGAGCTGGGCGCCTCCCACGATCACGTAACTCCAGCGCCAGACGTTCCCCGACCCCAGCACCGCCGTCACGATCAGTGGCCCCAGAGTGGTGCCCAGCCCGAAAAAGGCGTGCAGCCAGTTCAGCGTCCGGGCGCTGAAGTGCCTCGCGCCGTAGGCGTTGAGCCCCGCGTCCACCGCCCCCCCGCCCAGCCCCGCCAGGAAGCCGAAGGCGAGCAGCAGCGGCCAGGCAGGCGCGACGGCAAAGCCCAGCAGCGCGGCGGCGGCGGCCAGCGTCGAGAGCGCCAGCACCGTGCCGATGGGCATGACCCGCAGCAGGCGCCCGCTCAGGAAGCTGGAGGTGAGATACCCCGCCGTCTGCACCGCCGCGAGCAGCCCCAGCGCGTCGAGGGGCACCCCGAACGTTTCCCGCATGGACGGCCACGACACCCCCAGCAGGCCGTCCGGCAGCCCCAGGCTGATAAAGGCGAGAAAGGCCAGCAGCGCGAGCAAGGGGCGGCGGGACGCGGCGGCGGGCGAGGGCAGGGTCATCCACTTCCATTACAGCAGAGGGAGCGGGAGCGCCCAGGGATCGGTCGTCGCCAGGGTCCAGTTGCGGTGCCCGCAGAGGCAGGGGGAGGCCGTGCCGGACTGAACCCGCTCACAGGCACGGCAGGCCACCAGCCCGGCATAGTCGCCAGGCACGGTGGGCGGCGGCTGGAGGTCCCAGGGCGGCGCGGTGGGCAGGCTCCGGCGGCAGCAACACCGAGAGGTGTCCCCCCTTGCTCCAGGTAGGTCCGCCGCACCTGCCCGAGGTGCTCGCCCCCCTCTCCACGATCACGCCGCCCCGCATCACTGCCCGTCATCCGCAGCAGCAGCCGGGGCCAGTCGAAGGCCTGAGAGCCTGGGTCACCCGGCGCACCCATACGGCGGGGCCGTCCAGCAGGGGAGAGGAGCCGTACCCTGTCCATGCGGGCATCACTGGCGAGGCCACGCGGACACCTCGGCCCCAGCGCGTGTGGCAGACTTCCCCGGTTGATGGCCCTCCCCCTGCCCACCTCCGAAGACCGCTGGGTCGAGCATCCGCAGGGTCGCCTCTTTGCCTGCGTCTGGCACCCGGCGGTCCTGGCAGCGCAGACCCCCCTCCTCCTCTTTCACGACTCGCTGGGATCGGTGGAGCTGTGGCGCTCCTTTCCCCAGGCGCTGTGCGCCGCGACCGGGCGCCGGGTGGTCGCCTACGACCGCCTGGGTTTCGGGCGCTCTGACCCCCGGCGCGGCCCCCTCCCCCCCGACTTCATCGCGGACGAGGCGCGGACGTTCCTGCCCGTGCTGCGCGAGCAGTTGGACTTGACCACTTTCATCGCCTTCGGCCACAGTGTCGGCGGGGCAATGGCGGCAGAGTGCGCGGCCCAGTGGCCGGAGGCGTGCCGGGCCCTCGTCACCGAGTCGGCGCAGGCCTTTGTGGAGGACCGCACCCTGGAGGGCATCCGCGTGGCCCAGAAGCAGTTCGCGGCGCCGGGACAACTCGGGCGCTTGGAGCGGTATCACGGCAGCAAGGCCCGCTGGGTGCTGGAAGCCTGGACCGGAACGTGGCTGGCCCCGGCCTTCGCCGCGTGGTCGCTGGCCCCCGCGCTGCCGGGAGTGCGCTGCCCGCTGCTCGTGCTGCACGGTACCCACGACGAGTATGGGTCGCCCCGCCACCCGCAGCGGATTGCCGCGCTCTCGGGTGGACTGGCGTGGATGGAACTGCTGGAGGGCCTTCACCACGTGCCGCACCGGGAGGACCCCGCGCGGGTGCTCGCGCTGGTGGCCGAGTTTCTGGCCCCCTGGACTGATACGGAGTCCGGTTGAACAGTTTGGATACCTGTTCAACCCGGCCGGAGGGAAAGGGAACAAAACGTTGGCCGGGAAAGGAGATCTCCCAGCGGCGCCCTCCCAATGGGAGAACGGATTGGACGGAAAACAGGTGACCCCCACCGGAGTCATGGTGGGGGAGGGGCCGGGCGAGCTAGCCTCCGGCCAGGAGGGTGAGATGAACAGGGCCGAAGAACTGTACCGAACGGTGATTCTCGATCACTCGCGCCGTCCCCGCCACCACGGCACGCTGGCCGCTCCGACCGTGACCCAGGCGGGCCTGAACGCCTCGTGCGGGGACCGCCTCTCGCTGCAACTCCGGGTCGAGGACGGGGTGATCGCGGACGTGGCCTTTACTGGCTCGGGCTGCGCCGTGTCCCAGGGCACCGCCTCGCTGATGACCGTGGCGCTGAGGGGCCGCCGGGTGGAGGACGGCCTCGCCCTCGCGGGGGCCTTCGAGGCCATGCTGCGCGGCGCCCACCCCGACCCGGCCCTGGGCGACCTCGTGGCGCTGCAGGGCGTGGCGCGGCTGCACGCCCGGACGAAGTGTGCCCTGCTGCCCTGGGACACCTTCCGGGCGGCGGTGGGGCAGGTCGGGGGGCGCTCCCACTAGGAAAGAGGCCGGGGGCGGGTGTCCGCCGCCCCCCGGCTCCCGCGTGTGCGGTTCAGGCGGACGCGAAGAAGGCCGCGCAGCGCTCCACCGCCCGGAGGAAGGCGTCCACGTCCTCCGGGGTGGTGTACACGCCGAAGGAAGCCCGCGCCGTGGCGTCCACCCCCAGCGCCCGCATGGCCGGTTGGGCGCAGTGCTGCCCGGCCCGGACAGTCACGCCGTCCTCGTCGAGAAAGGTCGCCACGTCGTGCGGGTGCACCCCGCGCACGTTGAAGGAGATCACGCCCGCCCGGTCCTCCCCCTGGGGGCCATAGGTCACCACATCGGGCAGGGCGTCCAGACCCCGCAAGGCCCGTTCCAGCAGCGCCGCCTCATGCGCCCGCACGCGGTCCAGACCGATCGCCTCCAGGAAGCGCACCGCCGCCGCCAGCCCCACCGCCTGCGCGGCAGGCGGCGTGCCCGGCTCGAAGCGCAGGGGCGGGGGCGCGAAGGTCGATTCCCCGATCTCCACGGTCTCGATCATCTCCCCGCCCCCCATGAAGGGCGGCATCGCCTCCAGCAGCTCGGCCCGGCCCCACAGCGCCCCGATACCGGTGGGGCCGTACATCTTGTGTCCGGACAGGGCGTAGAAGTCGGCGCCCAGCGCCTGCACGTCCACCGCCCGGTGCCCGGCGGCCTGCGCCCCGTCCACCAGACACAGCGCTCCCGCTGCGTGCGCCAGCCGCGCAATCTGCGCGACCGGATGCACCGTCCCCAGCACGTTGCTGACATGGGCTACGGCGACCATCCGCACCCGGCCCGAGGCCAGCAGTTCGCGCAGGTGCCCGAGGTCGAGGCGGCCCTCCGGCGTCAGGCGGACGGCCCGCAGCCGCGCCCCGGTCGCGCCCGCTGCGAGCTGCCACGGCACGAGGTTGCTGTGGTGCTCCAGCTCGGTCACCACGATCTCGTCGCCGGGCCGGAGCGCGTACCGGCCCCAGGCGTGCGCGACGAGGTTGATCGCCTCGGTCGTGCCCCGCGTGAACACCAGGTTGCGGGGGTCCGGCGCGTTCAGGAAGGCCGCCAGCGTGGTGCGGGCAGCCTCGTACAGCTCGGTGGCTTCCTGGGCGAGTCCGTACACGCCCCGGTGCACGTTGGCGTTGTGGACGGTGAAAAACGAGTCCGTCGCCTCCAGCACCGCGCGGGGTTTCTGGCTGGTGGCGGCGGTGTCGAGGTAGACCAGCGGGTGCCCGTTTTCCAGGCGACTCAGCAGGGGAAAATCGGCCCGCACGTCCAGGTCGGTCCATGATGGACCGCTGGAGGTCGGCCGGGAAGAGAGGGTCATGGCAACTCCGGTCTCCGCCGCGTCGGCGGGTCAGGAAAGCGGGCAGGCGCCTGCATGGGCGAACTCAGGCCGGGGAGCGCGGCGCTGTGGTCCCCGCCCCCCGCCAGCCTAGCCCAGCTCAGGTCGGGCGAATGCCCCCGTCCTGGGCGGACTCCTTCTGACGCGCCAGCGTCACGCTGAAGGTGGCTCCCTCCCGACCCGCGTGCAGCGCCAGCGGCGAGAGGTCACCCGACAGGGCCGTGACGAGGCCGTGGGGGTTGGGGTGCGGGTGGGTGGGTCGGCCAACACGAGGTCATACACCCCTCAGCCTCCCGTCAGGTCGGCGCATTACAACGGCAACATGCGGACCCTTGCTGCCCTGACCACCCTGACGGCCCTCGTCCTCGCGGGGGCGGCGGAGGCCCGGTCTTCCGCCGCGCAGACCCCGCCCGTGTCCGGCATCACCTGGACACTGGCCCAGCTTCAGCAGGATGGCCGGACCCTCATCCCCGTGGGCACCGAACGGCCCACCCTGCGCCTTGACGGGCGCACCGCCTCGGGCTCCACCGGCTGCAACACCTACCGGGGGGCCTACGCGAGTCGGTCGGACGTGCTGCGCTTCGGCCCGCTGGCGACCACCCGCCGGGCCTGCCCCGCTGCCTTGGAGGGGCAGGAGACGCGCTTTCTAAACCTGATGCGGCAGGTCACGGGCTACCAGCTCAGCGGCCAGACCCTGACGCTCTTCGCTGGTGCCCGTGACCGACTGATCTTCCGCGCCGGCAGCGCGGTCACGACCCCGGAGAACACCGTGAGCCTGAACGGCGGTTGGCAGTTGGCGGGCGGCACCGCCCTGACTCCCGTCGCGGGCAGCGTGCCCAGCCTGACCCTCGCGGGAAACCGGGTGAGCGGTTCGGCAGGCTGTAACCGCCTGACTGGGGGCGTGGAGGTGCAGGGGAGCCGGATCACCTTTGGTCCCCTGGCGACCACCCGGATGGCCTGTGCCCCCGCCGTGAATGCCCAGGAAGCGGCCTTCCTGCGGTTCCTGACCCAGCCTGGCCTGCGGGCCAGCGTACAGGTCCAGACCCTGACGCTGACGGCGGCGAACGGCCGCACCTTGATCTTCCGCCGTGCGGGCAGCGGCCCGGAGAGCGGAACATTCAACCCGGCCGCGCTGACTGGACAGACCTATACCCTGGCGGCCGTCAATGGCCGTCCCGCCGCCACAGCCCAGCCCGTGACCCTGACTTTCGAGGCCGGTCGCCTCGGCGGCAGCGACGGCTGCAACCAGTACGGCGCCCCCTACCGGCTGGTGGGCCCGACCCTGGTGCTGACGGGCGAGCCGGTCAGCACCCTGCGGGCCTGCCTGGACCAGCCCGCGACCGTCGACCTGCCCACCTTCCTGGCGTCGCGGCCCACGGTCACCGTGACGGCGACAGGGCTGACGCTGCGGGCTCGGGGAACCACCCTGACCTTCACCCGTTCCTGAGGCTCATCCCAGTACAGCAGAGTTGCTGCCGGGCTTCGGCCGTTCCGCGACCCACACGCCGATCTGGCCTGTTCTTTTCGCAACGAACGCGGTCGAAACAGTCCTTCGCCCAACGTCAGGACGCTCCTGGGGTGGGGCGAGGGACCCCCACGGTGCCCCGGCGGCACGCCTTGATGACCCCACTTGTCGGTATGTGGCCCTGCGCTTTCCTGCGGAGCCAACCTCCGGGGCCGACGGCCGGACGCGTGCTTGACCGACGGGCGCCCTTAGATGTCCGGCTGCGGTTCCGCCAGGTCCCGCGCTGTCAGCACCGGGATGGGCGACTCGCGGACGATGCGGAGGGCCACCGATCCCAGCATCAGCCGCGAGAGGCCTCCCTTGCTGGAGGTGCCGACCGCTAGCAGGTCGTACTCGCCGCTCGCCGCGCGGTCCAGCGCGATCTGCGCGGGGTCCCCCCGGACCACCTCACCGCCGCCCAGTTCGGCTACCCTCGCCCGCGCTTCCTGCTCCCAGGCGGCATTGCGCTCTTCCAGCATGGCGGAGCTGACGCCCCGCAGCGGGGGGGCGGGCACGTCGGGCAGAGGGAAGGGCACCACCAGCGAGGCCGGATCCACCACGTGCAGCACCTCGGTCTCGGCACCCGGCAGATGCGTCTGCACGAATGCCAGGGCCTGCCGCGCGGCAGGCGAGAAATCCATCAAGACGAGCACACGGGGGACTGGTGCGTCCGCCTCCTGCTCCAGGTCGCGCAAGGCCCGCAGCCAGCGCCGCCGCGAGAGCACCGGCAGGGGCTGGTGGTCCCCGGGGTCCGGCGAGTGTACGCTCAGCACTGGGACGGGTGACTCCCGGATCACCTCCTCGGCTACCGACCCCAGCAGCAGCCGCGAGAGGCCTCGCCGCCCGGCGGTGCCCAGCGCCAAGACGTCGCACTCGCCTGCCCGCGCCCGCCTCAGCGCCTCCCCGGCCGGATGGCCCAGCGCGAGTTCGCCGCCACCCAGCGCCGCGAGCGCCCCGCGCTCCTGCGCGTACCACTCGGGATGGGCGCCCACGTCCGGCACGTCGGCCGTCCCCGTCACGCGGCCCACCGGCAGCGAGGGCACCACGTGCAGCACGGCAGGGCTCTGCTCCGGAAAGGCCGCCCGCGCCACCCGCAGCGCTCCCAGCGCGGCCGCCGAAAAGTCCATCAGCACTAGGACGCGCGTCACGGCCGCTCTCCCTGCGCCGCAAAGGGCCGGGCGTTCGCGAACTGCTCGGTCGTCATCGAAAAGCCCCAGCAGTTGCGGGCGTTGAACACGACCGCGTCATAGCAGAAGTCCGGGCTGGAGGTCGCGCAGGCGTCTTCCAGCAGCACGGCGTTGTAATCCCGGAAATACGCCTCCTCCATCGTGGAGGTCACGCACTGGTCGATGTTGACCCCGGCGAACAGCAGCGTCTCGATGCCCTGCGTGCGCAGCACCTGATCAAGGTGGGTGCCGAAAAAGCCGTTCATGCGGACCTTCTCGATGTGGATGTCCTGCTCCTGCATCAGTGGCAGCAACTCGTCCACCATGCGGGCACCCCACGACCCCTCGGTGAGCACCGGCCCGTGCTCCAGCTCCTGCCCAATGCCGCGCTGGTCGGGGGTGTGCTTGAAGGAGTACAGGGTCGGCGCCCCGAGGTTGCGCAAGTCGGGCCGGTTGTGCCAGTACACCCAGATCACCCACATCTGGCGCTCGCGGGCGACCTCCAGGGCGCGGGCCACGCCGGGAATCGCCCGGCGGCAGCGCCCGTAGTCCAGCCCCGAGGCGTCGGTCCAGCCGCCCGGCGAGCAGAAATCGTTTTGCATGTCGATAATTACCAGCGCCTGGCGGCTGGGGTCGTCCACGAAGGGCTTGAGGTTGGCTTCGAACCGCAGCAGGTCACCTCCCCGGTGGTGCGGTGCGAGGTGGACATGGTCCTCGTAGAGGTGCCAGCGGTCGGCGCTGGCGGCAAACTGCACGCCGCCGTCTTCGGTGGAGGCGTAGATCTCGCGGTAGTCCTTCTGGCTCATGGGGTCCTCCTGTGGCGCGTCGCGCCGGGTGGGGTCGTGGGGCCTCATCCCGTAGACTCGTTCTCGGGCCGCCGTCCTGTGTAACGGGACGCTTCAGAGAACTTCGCGCCTTGCTCATCGTCTGGCAGGGGCGCGTGTCATACAGGGGCCGCCGCCCTATTGGGGCACAGGCGCCGTAGCCTACCTCCAGTAATTCTGGACATTGACATCCAGTTTGAGCGGGACTAGCGTTGAGACAGCTCAATCGCTCTGGATCTGAAGGTCCAGGAAGGAGAAGCCGTGCTTGCCCGCAGTGCTCCGCCCTCGCCAGAGGACCCTCCTGATCCGGGTCCGGAGCCGGAGGCCACCGGGGCCAGCCCCCTTGCCGCCGCCCTCGACGGGATGCAGGCTTCCCTAGAACGGCCTGTGGACGGACCCCAGTGGGAGCGGGTTCGGCGGGCCTTCGGCGACCTCGCGGACGCGGCTCGCGCCCACCTGCTCAAGGAGGACGTGATGTTCTTCCCGGCGCTGCGTCACCTCGCGGCGGGGCGTTCGGCGCAAGTGCCCCTTGGCCTGCACCTTCAGGGACCGGCCGAGCTGCTGCGCGGCGAACATGCGGCCCTGCTGAGCAGCCTGCACAACGGCCTCGCGCTTCTGGAAGACGGAGGGCTGGACCCGAGTCCTGCCGAGTGCCGGACCCTCCAGACCCACGCCGACGCGCTGGGCCGTGCCCTGCGGGATCACATCCAGCTTCAGGATGAGGGTCTTTTTCCCAGCGTGCTGGCCGGAACCGCGCCCATGCCCTGAGGTGGCCGGAGCTTATTAACGCTTTGTAAGTCCCCGCCGGACGATGGACCCGTGACCACCCTCCCGCAGGCCGGAGCGACCGAGGTTCGGGATCGTCGCCGGGTGCTCACGCTCTCGACCGCCGCGTTCACGCTGATGTTCGCGGTGTGGCTGATGTTCGGCATTCCGGGGTTGCCCATCCGCCAGGAATTCGGCCTGACCGACGTGCAGCTCTCGTGGCTGACAGCGGTGGCGGTGCTCAACGGCTCGTTCTGGTGCCTCCCGGCCGGGATCATCACCGACCGCCATGCCCTGTTTCCTGATCGCGCAGGTGCAGAGCTGCCCCGCGCTGCTCTTCCTCGTCGGCGTGAGCATGGGCGTGGGCAAGGCCGCCGTCTACAAGCACATCCTGGAGTATTTTCCGAAGGACGTGGGCGCGGTTGGCGGATTGATCGGGCTGCTGGGCGGCCTGGGCGGCTTCTTCCTGACCCGATGTTCGCCTACGCCAAGAACGCGCTGGGCTTTTCGCAGCGCACCTTCTTCGCCGTGTTCGTGATGACCCTGATCTTGGTGGTCTGGATGCAGCTCACCATCATGCGGATGATGAACCGCGCCGCACCGCACCTCCAGGCCAACGTCGACGGCGACGCCGTCCATTCCTGAATCCCCGCAAGGAGCCGCTGCCATGACTGACCCCCGTGACCAAGACCGCCCCCAGTCCGGCCCTGCCGGGGCGGAGACCGACAACAGCGGCGAGACCGACGGGGCCGGGATGTGGGGGCGGTGACCCCCCTCATGTGCCCGCCCCCCCGCCTGGAACGCCTGCCCGCCCTGCTGGAGCAGAGTGCGGCCCTGCACCGCCACCTCTGCCCCCGGCAGGTACTGGGTGCCCGGATCGGCCTGTTGGCGGGCGAGTGGCTGGGGCTGGACTTTCCGCGCAGCGACAAGCGGGTGCTCGTCTTCGTGGAAACCGACGGCTGCTTCGCGGACGGCGTGTCGGTGGCGAGCGGCGGCTGGCTGGGGCGCCGCACGATGCGGCTGGTCGATCATGGCAAGGTGGCGGCGACCTTCGTGGACACGAAGACCGGCCGTGCCGTGCGGGTCGCCCCCCGCTCCGACCTGCGTGCCCGCGTGCGGGAGGGCCGCCCCGACGGACAGAAGCGCTGGGACGCCTACATGGCCGCCTACCAGACCTGGCCCGACGAGGCGCTGTTCACCGTGCAGCCCGTGCGCCTGACCCTCGACCTCGCGGCGCTTATCAGCGTGGCAGGCGTGCGGACCGTGTGTGGCCGCTGCGGCGAGGAGATCGTCAACGGACGCGAGGTCATGCTCTGCGGTGAAACGCTGTGCCGCGACTGCGCGGGCCAGCGCTACTGGGAGCCGGGCTGAGCGTTACCACACGTCCCCGCTCCGGAAGTCTTAGGTGAGGGGCAGATTGGGGTCGAGGCCCCCGGTGAGCGCGTACACCAGGACGCCGCCCGCTTCCTCCAGCGTCAGGACCCCCAGCCGCCCACCCGGTATAGGCCGAGGCCCTTGCCGCTCGTCGACGTGCCTTCGTCCTCCTCGTGCAGGCCGTCCGGCAGCACGATATCGGCGTGCTAAGCGGTTTCGGATACATCGGCCACCGCCCGCTCGACCCCGCTCCGCAGCGATTTCAACCGGCCGCGCCACGAGCCCGAAGCGTCCCGCCAGACCGAGATCACAAATTCGGGCCGACCAGGGGAGGCCTGCCGTGGAGGGGGAGTCTCTGCCATGCGGGCAGTGTGGGAAGACCCACTCACAAGCGGCTAACAGGAGAGGGGCGGTGGTAGGGTTGGTCCCAGCGCCCACTTGGAGAAGGGTGAGGAGCGTATTGCAAGGGTCCGGGCCGATTTCTGCTGCGGTTGCTGTCCAATCCGTTCTCGAATCGGGAGAGCGACGACACGGGAACGGGCGGCGAAGCCGTTCCAGTCCGATCACGGCATCTCTTGGCCTCCCAGTAAGACTCTTGTTAAGGCGGAGTCAGGCATGCTCAGCTCTCCCCGCGCATGCGGGCGTTGCTGCCCAGGTGACGCGATCTGACCCACCGCGTCCCAGTTCAGGGCGTTGAAGCTGTCTGTTACCGCGGCTTCTGCGGCCCGGAAGGGGTGGGTGGGAGCCAGGCCGCCGTTTGCTGGGACCGCCACGCCCAGGGCGGCGCCGACTGTGCTGTCTCCTGTCCCCGCTGCCGGGCTGGAGGTCCGGTGAGGCTCAGGAGTCCCGGGGTGGAGCATGGCTGAGGGACGCTCGTGCCAGGGTGATGGCCCGCTGGAACTGCTGTTGACTGCCGGGCGTGAAACCGGCGGATTCGAGGGTGTGGGGGAAGTCGCGCAGCGAGGCTTTGCGGAGGTCGGCAGGGGAGATGAAGGGGGCGTGGCCCCAGGTGGCCTGGAAGATGCCTTTGCGCAGGGTGTCGTGGTTGGTGTAGGGAAAGAGACGCTCGTGCTCGGGAGCGAAGGCGGCGCCCGCACGGGCGTACAGCCGGTTCAGGGCGTGGTGGGCTTCCCGGTCCAGGCGGGTGACGGCGCGGCGGCGCAGCAGGGTGCCGTCACGCGGCTCATAGGCGCCCCAGGTCAGGGTGAGCAACTCGGTGACCTGAAAAGCGTGGTGGTAGATCAGTGTCAGGGCCACGTGCAGAGGCAGGTGCTCAGGCGTGTCTGTGAGTGAGAGGACTGTCCTGACGTGTTCTGAGGACGGCAGTGGGCGCTGACTGGCTTCAGCGGGAGGCCGCTGAAGGCCGCGCATGGGGTGGCCGGTGGTGATCAGGCCCTCGTCGATCAGATGATCGTAGAGGCGGGCCAGGAGCCCCAGACGGGTCCGGACGGTGTTGGGACGAACGGGGACACCGGTAACGCCGGGCCGAGCGGCGGCCTGGAGGAGCCAGGGATGGAAGTCGGCGGGCGGGGGCGGCCGCAGCAGGCTGAGCCCACTGGCCTCGGCGGCTTCGAAGATGGGTTTAAGCAGGGTGTAGACGTTTCTGCTCGGGCGCGACCAAAGGTGACGCGTGAGCCCGAGCAGCGCATCGAGGTCCGCGTGCATCATCGCGCGGGCAAGCTGGGCGGCGCGTTCATCTTGCGGGTGAGGCATGAATTAGTCTAGATCAGGGAGTCGCAAGGGAGATTAGATCGAATATACGAACTCTTCTCCGTCTCGGTCTCACTTAGCAATCTCCGTTTAGATCGATCCCTTGCCACTCACCATGCCTAGGCCCAAGCGGAGGCATTACGAAGCAGGAGGGTGGCTAAGGCAAAAAAGATATGGAGGACAAACTATCTTCATTGTCTAATCTCCCTTGTGACTAGTTCGATACCAGATCTGGACTGGGGGCTCGTCTTCAGACGGTCGGAGCCCTGCACCGTACGCGAAGGAGAGAGCTTCCCGTTTTAATCACAGTCTTTCAGCACTTGCGGGCACCCGGCACTGCCCTCCAACATTCAACGCTGGGGCGTAGGGAACACATCTATGCAGCGAAACAGGTACAGGGATAGTGTCTGTCTCTTGCCACTAGGTTCATTCAAGTCGCGACGACAGCGACTTCTCTAATCCGGCCATCCAAGCCCATATGATGAATTCACACTAATCCGACTTAGTATGAACATAGATCGGGGGATACACTGGACTCCATGCTCAGACCCTTAGCCTGTCAGTCCGCAGAGGGGCCATGACCCTCGTCCGCCAGGAGGCGCCGCTGGCGCTGGCCAGCCTCAGTGATCAGGCGCTGCGGGTGCGCGCGGTGGAGGCCGCGAGTACCTACGACGCCGAAGGGCTGGTGCAGGTCACGCTGGCGTACATGACCACCGCCAGCCGCAAGGGAGCACGCGGCAGTGCCAAGACACTGGCCGCCTACGCGCTCGCCATACGGGATTTCGTACCCTGGGCGCGGGAAAGCGGGGTCCAGCTCCTGCGCCCAGGGCGGCGCGACGGGGGGCGGTACGTGGCGAACCTCCAGACCCGGCCCTCGCGGGGGCGCGGGCGCACGGGGACGCTCTCCTCCGCCACGGTGGCGCAGTACGTCGCCGGGGCCAGGGCGCTTTACCGTGCCCTGCGCTGGGCGGGGGCCACCGAGGCCCAGCCCTTCGAGGACGCGCACGTGCCGCCCGACCCCACGCCCGGCATCGTGAAGAATCCGCCCTACCTGCGCGAGATTGACGCCGTGCTGGGGCACTGCGACGCCCGGCTGGCTGCCTTGCTGCTGCTGTGCGCCCACGGCGGCCTTCGCATCGGCGAGGCGCTGGGCGTCCACACCGAGGACCTCGGGGGTGGTCTGGTCACCGTGCGCGGCAAGGGCGGCAAGGTCCGGCGGGTGCCCCTGAGCCAGCGCACCCGGACGGCGCTGGCGGGGCTTTCCCCGGCCCGGCCCGATGGGGCGCTATTTGACTGGACCTACGCCCAGGCGGCCTACCGGCTGCGGTTGGCCTTCCGCCGGGCCGGGCACGGGCACACCTGGCGCGGTTTTCACGCTGCCCGCAAGCACTCGGGCACCCGGCTCTACCGGGCGACCCGCGACTTCACCCGCGTGGGCCTCTTCCTGGGCCACAGCAGTGTGGACACCACCCGCCGCTACGTCGCCGTGGACGAGCACGACGTCGCCCACGAGGTCGAAGACTTCTGAACGCGTGGTTGACGAGGGCCTCGCTGCAGGAGTGGTGGGACGGCGTTGCCGCTTACCCTCCTGCCAGCCTCTCACGGTGCGAGCTGTACCTATCGTCTGAAAACGCCTGATGGGTCGTGCGATCTGAATGGGCCAGGTGCGTAAACACGTGTTTCGCAGCTGACGTGAAGGCAAACTGCACCTGCCACCTCCCTCTGCTCCGCAGCTCTGCGAGTTCCCCCTAAGGAGAAAATCCCGCCCGAGCCGCTGATCTGCCTCTTGCACAGCGAGGATGGGTGGAGACTGATACAGCCCTGCGGAGCACCTCTGCGAGTCCGCAGAAAAGGCCGTGAGCGGCAAAACCGTTCCAGACGGGCCATCTTCCCTTTGTCTCCTCTGCCGGGAACCTTCCCTCAGGCGCGTTCCTCCAGCACGGGCTGTCCCGCCACGTAGACCTGTCGGACGGTGAGCGCCCGGTCCAGCACCACGAGGTCCGAGCGCAGGCCCGGTACGAGATGTCCCCGATCGGTCAGGCCCAGCGAGGCGGCCGGAACCGCGCTGAGCATGGCGCTGGCCTCGGGAAGGGACACGCCCAGCCCCACGGCATTGCGCAGCGCCCGGTCGAGGGTCAGCACGCTGCCCGCCAGGGTGCCGTCTGGGAGGGCGGCGCGGCCTCCCCGGACCGTGACCCGCTGGCCGCCCAGGTCGCTCTTTCCTTCCCCGAGTCCCGCCGCCCGGATCGCGTCGCTGACCAAGAGGACCCGGCCGGGGGCGGCGCGGCGGGCGAGCTGGAAACTGGTGGGATGGACATGGTGACCGTCGAGGATGACTTCCAGAAAGGCGTGGGGGGCAGAAAGCAGCGCTCCTGCCGGGCCGGGCGCCCGGCCCTCGACGCCGCCCATCGCGTTGTAGAGGTGGGTCGCGCTGCCGCGGCCCCCGGCGGCGTGGACGGCTTCCAGCAGGGCCGTGACCGTCTCCGCGTTCGCCCGCGTGTGGCCGACGCCCACCCGGACCCCGGCGCGAGCGAAGGCGAGGGCGGCCTCGCCCGCGCCCTCCAGCTCGGGGGCCAGGGTCACCGCCCGCACCACGCCGAGCGCGAGCACCTCGGCCACCCGCTGCGGGGTCGGGAGGAGGGTATGCGGCGGCTGGGCTCCCAGGCGCCCCGGACTGATGAAGGGGCCCTCGAGGTGGGCGCCGGGGAGATCGGCACCACCGGGAACCCCCCCGGCGTCCATCACCTCGCGCACGCCCCGAAGCGCCGCCAGCACAGTTTTCCAGGGACGGGTGATGGTCGTGGGCAGCAGGGTCGTGGTGCCGTGCCGGGCATGCCACCGCGCGAGGGCAGCGACCCCGGCCGGGCCGTCCATCGTGTCGCCGCCGCCCCCGCCGTGGACGTGGGTGTCGACAAAACCGGGGAGAATCAGGTGGTCGTCCGGGACCCCGGAAAGCGGGGTAACCGCTTCCAACCTCGCCCCGAAGCGGACCTCGCCGGGGCTGACCCCGCCCGGCAGGACGAGGTGCCCGCGCAAGGCCCGCCCGCTGCCCCCCACGCTTTGCCGGTTCCGCATGGGCCTGATTCTGGCAGGCCGCCGGGCAGGGACCTCGCCGTGGGACAATAGGCCCCATGCCGCGTCCCCTCGCGCGACTTTTCTTCGCCGCGCTGGCCGGGCTGCTGGTGACGGGTGGGCTGGCCCTGCTCGCCGTTCCGCCGGTGCTGGGGGCGATTCCCGAACGCCAGGTGTTCCTGCGGGCCTACGCCGGGATCATCGCGGCCTACCTCGCGGTCGCCGCGGGTTTTGCCAGCATGGGTGCCCTCAGCGCGGCGGCCCTGCCGCTGGCGGAGGTCGGGGTGCCCCCGCGCCGTGGGCCGTACCGGACAGCGGTCTCGCTCGCCGTGCCGGGCGGGGTGCTGGTCATTCCGGTCCTGCTGCTCTCGGTGGTGGCCCTCGTCGCCCAGGAGGGGGCGCTGGGCGGGGTACTAAGAAATGGCAGCTTGATTCTGGCCCTGTGCGCCGGGGCCTACGGGCTGCTCGCGGGCCTGGGGCTGGGGCTGCTGACCGTGCGGCTGCGGCACCTGTGGCGCCCGGCGCTGGCAGGGCTGGCGGGAGCGCTGGCGGCGGGAGTGGCCTGTGGGCTGGCGCTTGAACTTGTTCGTCCCCGGGCGGTGCTTCAGAGCACGCCGGGGCTGGTGCTGCTGGTCTCGCTGGTTGTCGTCACGATTCACCTGGGGTGGGGCCTGGCCGTGCGCGGCGCCCTGGGGCGGCTGGCGGCGCTGGGCCGCCGCAAGGCCGCCGCCGGGGGAACGCTCCAGGCCGCCAGCCGGGCGCAGGTGGCCGTGGTCGCCACGCTGGGCCTGAGCCTGCTGGGCAGCGTGGTGGGCCTGACCCGCACCCTGGGAGACTTCGTGACGGCCCGCCCGGCCGACCCTGCGCCCCTGCGGGTGGCCCGGCCGCTGAACGTGCCCGGCTGCCCCGAACCCACCGACCCGCTGGAACGGGCGGTCTGGGCGGTCGCCGTCCAGGGGGGGCGGCCCGACCTGTCGTGCGGCAACCGGCTGGGGCCGCTGATCGAGTTGCCGGGGGGCACGGCGGCCACGCCGCTGAGCAGCGGCTTCGACGAGGTGGCGGCGCTTGTCGAGGGCGCCCGGTCCGAGGTGCTCTTTACCACGATGCAGTGGGACGGCGGCGAACTGAGTCCCGGCTCGACCCTGGCGGGTGCTCTCGCCCGGCTGTACGCGCGGGTGAGGGCCGACCCGGCCGCGTACCCGGACGGCATGCGGGTACGGATCACGCTGGGCAACTACCCGGTGATTCCGGCCTTCGAGTGGGGCGCCGAGGTCTGGACCGCTCTGGAAGACCTGCTCGCGGCGGGCGTGCCGCGTGCGGACCCTGCCCTGGGGTGGCAGGTCGAACTCGCCAACTACGCGGGGACCTTTCCGCACAGCCATGTCAAGCTGGCCGTGCTGGACGGCGAGACACTGCTGACCGCTGGATTCAACTATGCCCATGGGCACTACCCGCCGGATCACCCGTCGGGGCGGGGGGGAGGGCTGTACGACCTGGGGCTGGTGGCGCGGGGACCGGCGGCGCAGGACGGGGCGAACATCTTCGACGACCTGTGGGCACGCAGCCGGGTGGTGGTGTGCGCGGGCGAGCCCCGGCCCGGCCGCGTTCGGCAGGCTTGCGACCTGGGCGGCCTGGGAACGCCCCGGCACCCTCCCGCCGCCCGCCGCGCGGTTCTCGCCGGGGGAGCGCGGGCCTTCAGTCTCTACCGCCGGGAGGGCTTCACCCAGGCGGACGAGGCGCTGACTGCCCTGCTGAATGCCGCGAGCACCCGCACCGACCTGCTGCACGTGAATTTCAGCATGGCCCTGGACTGCATCGTGGCGGTGCTCAACCCGGCCCTCTGCACCGACGAGGACCCCCTCCCCTGGATGACAGCGCTGCTGGGGGCGATGGAACGTGGGGTGAACGTGCGGCTGCTGACCGATGGAGGCGGCAGCCTGGGGGCCATCGAAAACCGCATCGCCCTCGCGTACCTGCGGCGGGAGATGGCGCGGCGCGGGATTCCGGCCTCCCGCTTCGAGGCCCGCTGGTTTCCCGGACCGCTGCACGCCAAGGCCACGCTGGTCGACGACCGCATGCTGGTGGTCGGCTCCATGAACCTGCACCATTCCTCCTGGACCCAGGGCCTGCTGGGGCTCAACGAGGCGGTTCTCGCCACCACCGACCCTGCCCAGGCGCGTGACTTTCGCGGACTGTTCGGGCGTTTCTGGGCCGGGGCCGACCCCGCCGAACTCCCGGCCTTCGCCCAGGTGGGCGAACCCTGAACCCGCCCACGCCCGCGGGGGGCGGAGAAAGGCTGGTGGAGTCACGGCGCATCCCGGCCAGGCTCGCGGAGGAGGGAGAAAGAGGACGACCGGGAGCGAGCCGGAGCCCTGCTCTCACGGACCCCGCTTGAACTGCGGGGACCGAATCTTTCCTCCGGGGAAGCGAGAGGTCAGCAGGGACAGGCCGCACCGGCCGTCCGCTCTACGGAAGCCCGAGCCCCACTGCTCCCGTTTCGTGACCCGCCGGGGAGCGGCACCCAATTTTCCCGGAGGAACCAGGCTGCGGCCCGGATCAGGCTCCCTCCGGGGCCATCAGCTCCAGCAGGGCATCGAGCGTAAGGGCCAGCAGCGCGGCGGGCAGGGCGCCCAGCAGCACGAGCGCGGTGTTCTGCTGCGACAGCCCGTCGATAATTGGGCGGCCCAGCCCTCCGGCCCCCAGGGCTGCTCCCACCGCAGCGGTAGCGACCCCGAACACCAGCGAGGTCCGCACCCCCGCCCACCACACCGGCAGTGCCAGCGGCGCCTCCACCCGCCACAGGCGCTGCCGGGCGGTCATGCCCAGGCCCCGCGCGGCGTCCAGCACGTCCGCGTCCACGCCGCGCAGGCCTGCCACGCCGTTGGAGACGACCGGGACCAGCCCGTACAGCACCAGCCCCAGCAGGGTGGGGGCCACCCCGAAGCCCAGCAGCGGCACCGCCAGCGCGAGAATTGCCAGGGTCGGGACCGTCTGCCCCAGCCCGGCCAGCGCCTCGACCAGCCCCAGCACGGCCCCGCGGCCGGGGCGGGTGGCGTACAGCACCACCGGCACGGCCAGCAGCAGCACGAGCGCCTCGGCGAGCAGCACCAGCCCGAGGTGCTCGGCGGTCAGGCGCCACAGCGGCACTTCCAGGGCCGGGGCCTCGCCTCCCGCCACCGGGGCCAGCAGGGAAGCCAGCAGCCCCGGCCAGAGGCACAACCCCAGCAGCAGGCCCCATACGAGCGCGGCCCAGGGACGGCGCCTCACGCTCCCCCGGAGCGGGGGTCGTGGCCCAGGTCGCGGAACCCGACGACGCCGATCACTGCCCCCCCCTCCCCCACGACCGCCACCCCGTCGGTGCCCTGACGCAGCATCAGCGCGAGCGCGGTGCGGGCGTCCGCTTCGGCGGGCAGGCGCGGCAGGCCGTGGGCGTCGCCGGGCCGGGCCAGGGCGGCCGCCCGCACTCCGCCGAGCTGCTCCAACGCGGCGTCCATCCCCATGAACTGCGCCACGAAGGGGCTGGCCGGGCGGCGCACGAGGTCGTCCGGGGTCCCGAACTGCGCGAGTTCGCCCGCCTGCATCAGCGCGACGAAATCGGCCATCCGCAGCGCCTCCGGGATGTCGTGGGTCACCAGTACGACCGTCTTGGCGAGGCGGCGCTGGATCTCCAGCACCTCTGCCTGCAGGGCCTCCCGCGCGATGGGGTCGAGTGCCCCGAAGGGCTCGTCCATCAGGAGCACGGGCGGGTCGGCGGCGAGTGCCCGCGCCACGCCCACCCGCTGCGCCTGCCCGCCCGACAGCTCGGCGGGGCGCTTGTGCCGGAAGGTGCCCGGCTCCAGCCCCACGAGGCTGAGCAGTTCGTCCACCCGCGCCCGCACCCGCGCGGCGGGCCAGCCCAGCAGCTCGGGCACGGCGGCGACGTTGCGCCCGACGGACAGGTGCGGAAAGAGACCCACCCGCTGAATCACGTAGCCCATGCCACGCCGCAGCGCCTCGGGGCTCAGCTCGCGGGTGTCGCGCCCGGCCAGCCGCACGTGGCCGGAGGTCGGTTCGGTCAGGCGGTTGATCATCCGCAGGGTGGTCGTCTTGCCGCAGCCCGACGGCCCCAGCAGCGCGGTCACGGTCCCCACCGGAAAGGTCAGGGTGAGGTCGCGCACCGCGAAGGTGTCGCCGTAGCGCTTGGTCAGCTCACGCAGGTCGATCACGGGGCCACCATCCCCGCCCCGCGCGGCAGCCCCAGGCGCCGGGCCAGCCCCGCTTCCAGACTCCGCCACGCGGCGTCCGCCAGGATCGCCAGCAGGCAGGCGGGCAGCGCCCCCAGCAGAATCAGGTCGGTGGCCGAGGCGTTCAGCCCCCGGAAGATATAGACCCCCAGCCCGCCCGCGCCGATCAGGGCGGCGACCGCCGTGACCCCGATCAAGAGGACGGTCGCCTGCCGCAGCCCCGCCAGCCACACCGGGAGCGCCAGCGGCAACTGCACCCGCCAGAAGAGCTGTCCCGGCGTCATGCCCATGCCGCGCCCCGCGTCGAGCGCTCCGGCATCCACCCCGCGCAGGGCGGCCACACCGTTTCGCACCACGGGCAGCAGCGCGTAGAGGGTCAGGGCCACGAGCGCGGGCGCCGTCCCGATCCCGCTCACCCCCAGCGAGCGCAGGGCGGGGACCGCCTGGCTCAGCGCCCCCAGCGGCGCGATCAGCAACCCCAGCAGCGCGAGGCTGGGCAGCGTCTGGATGCCGCCCGTTACCGCCAGGACGACCTGCCCCGCCCCTGGTCGCCGGACCGACCACACCGCCAGCGGCCCGCCGATCAGCACCGAGAGGCCCAGCGCCGCAGCAGTCAGGCGCACATGCTGGGCGAGTTCCTGCCCCAGCCGGGCCGCCTCGACCTGTCCCTCCTGCCACACCGACCAGGAGGAGAGGCCGCCCAGCAGGACATATCCCAGCGTGACGGGCAGCCACGCCCAGGCCCACCCGCGAACCCGTCCCGCGTAAGCCGCGCCCCACAGGGCCACCGCACTCCCCAGCAGCCACAGCCACCAGCCACCCCCGGCGGCGACGCGGGCGACTGGAGGCTGCCCGGTCAGCGCGGCGGCCGCCCCCTGCCCCAGCGCGGCCACACCTGCCAGCACCGCGAGGTTGCCCAGCCCGAGGGCCAGACCGGGACGGCGGGCCGCGAGCAGCAGCGCCGCCGCGAGGGCCGCGCACGCCCACGCCCACGCTCCCGGAGGCAGCGGCACCCCGGCCGCGATGCGGTTGGGGCGCAGTTCCAGCCAGGGAAGCAGCAGGCTGAGGAGCAGCAGCGCGGCCCCCAGCCGGATCAGGCCCTCGGCCCCGCCGGGAAGACGGGCAGGGGGCGTCACTTCAGCAGCTTCCGGCTTTTCAGGTACCCCTCGGCCACGTCACGGGCGCTGCGGCCCTCGACCGCGATGCGGCCGTTGAGGATTTGCAGGGTCTTGCCGTCCAGGGTCGCGAAGACGCGGTTGAGCAGGCCCTCGACCTGCGGATACGCCTTCAGGGTCGCGGTGCGGATGATGGGCGCGGGCTGGTAGACGGGCTGCGCTCCCCTGGGGTCTTTCAGCACGACCAGCCCCAGGGCGCCGAGCGTCCCGTCGGTCCCGTAGGCCATCGCCGCGTTCACCCCGTTGGTGCCCCGCGCGGCGGCCGACTGCGTCTGCACCGGGGTGGCCCCGGCCAGCACCAGTTTCTGACTCGCCTTGAGCTTGAACCCGTAGGCCTGCTCGAAGGCGGGCATGGTGTCGGGCCGGTTGAAGAACTCCGGGGACCCGGCCACCTTGAGGGTGCCGCCGCGCCTCAGGTACGCGGCGAGGTCCGCCAGCGAGGACAGCTTCTGCTGCCGGGCGAGGGCCTGCGGCACCGCGAGCGCCCAGGTGTTGTTGGCATTGGCGGGTTTCAGCCAGGTGATGCCGTTGGCCGCGTCGAGCCGCTTGGCCTGGGCATAGATCTGCGCGGCGTTCTTGCTCACGGCCGGGCTGATCTTGGCCTTCGGGAAGAGGTACACGGCGTTGCCGGTGTACTCGGGGTAGATGTCGATCTCTCCGGCCAGGATGGCCTTGCGGTTGACGCTGGTGTCGCCCAGGGTGGTCTTGTCGACGACCTCCAGTCCGGCGTTCTGAAGGGTCAGGAGGATCATCTGCCCGAGCAGCTGCGCCTCGGGGTCCAGCTTGGAGCCGACCACGATGGGCCGGGCGAGGGCGCTGCCGAGCAGGCAGAGGCTGAGCAGAGCGGCGAGCTTGTGCATGGGGTCTCCTGGGGGTGGCAAGGGGCGCCTTCAGGGGGAAGGCTGACCCGGTCGGGGCACCTGGGGGGCAATCGCTCCCAGGATAGCGGCCTGCGCCCCTCCGCGTGGGTCCGGATCGGGCGGGGGCAGCCCCGGCCTCTTTCTTGCCCGGTCAGCCCCGCCGGACCCCCACCATCTCCTCCAGAAAGACCCGGAAGGGGGCCAGCGCCTCCGGATACCGGCTCAGCAGCATTTCCGGATGCCACTGCACGCCCAGCAGCCCGTCGCCCTCCAGCCCCTCGATGACCCCGTCGGGGGCGGTGGCGGTCACCGTCAGGCCCGGCGCCACCGCGTCGACCGCCTGATGGTGGTAGGAGTTCACCCACGCCGCCGCCCCGTGTGCCCGCCCCAGCAGGCTGCCGGGCCTGAGGCACACCTCGTGCCCCAGGCCCGGGGGCTGGGCCACCTGCGCGTGGTCGGCCCAGAAGCCCGGCACGTCGGGGAGGTGCTGGTGCAGGGTGCCGCCCTCCAGCACGTTGAGGGTCTGCATGCCCCGGCAAATGCCCAGCACGGGCCTGCCCAGGGCGCGGGCGGCCCGGTAGAGCGCGGTCTCGAAAGCGTCGCGCTGCTCGTCGACCTCGCCCAGCCCGCGCCGGGGTGATTGCCCGTAATGGCGGGGGTGCAGGTCGGGGCCGCCCGTGAGCACGACCGCGTCCACCTGCGCGGCGTAGTCGGCGGCCAGCTCCGGCAGGTTGGGCAGCAGCAGGGGCAGCCCCCCCGCGAGGCGGACGGCCTCCGCGTAGCGGCGGGGTACCCCGTTCACTTCGTGGGACAGGTCCTGGGTCAGTTGCGAGGTGCTCAGGCCGAGCCGGGGCCGGGCGCTCACGCTTCCCTCCGGAGGGTCACGGCCACCCCGTCGGTCACGAAGGTCATGCCCGAAGGTCCCGGCCGGAAGCCCAGCCGGGCGCCGGGACCGAAGTCGAGGGCCTGAACCCCGTACGCGTCGTAGACCGGCCCCACCGCCCGCACAAAGGCCTGCACGTCGGCCATGCCGCGCGGCCCGCCGCTGCCAGGTACGGGGGACACCCCCAGCGCCCCGGCGGCAGCCCGGTGGTCGGCGGGCGCCAGGAACTCGAACGCGAGGTCGCGGGTGACGAACTCGCCGTCCTCGGACAGGCCCAGCCCTCCTCCTCCCGCGGCGCGGGGCAGCACAGCGGCGACCCCGTGCTGCACCATCAGGGTCATCAAAGCCTGCGCGAAGGCGGTCATGCGGTCAGGGCGGGCGTCGGAGGTCATCGTCTCCCAGACTACGCGTCCTCCGGAGCGCGTCCGAGTTCCTGCGCCGTCCGGGAGGGGAACGCAGCGCCCGTACCCGCCCGGACCGCGCCTCAGCGCCGCCTGCCTCGCGGCCGTGCCTGGGGTGGGACACGGGGGAGGCGGTCTTCATGGGTTCTTGAGACACGTTCGGGGGTGGCTTTCCGCCCCGGCGCGGCCTCATCTACAGTGCGGGCCACGGTCCGGCCGCCTGCTCCATGACCAATCCCCCTTCCCTTCCCTCCCCGGCTGACCTGCACCGCGTGCTGGAGTCGCTGCCCGACCCCTTCTTCACGCTGGACGGGGCGTGGCGCCTCACCTTTGCCAACGGGCACGCGCTGCGGTTCGTGGGGCGTGAGGCCGGGGAGCTGCTGGGGCGGGTGGTCTGGGACGCCTTTCCAGACACCCTGGGCACCCGGTTTGAGACGGAAACCCGCCGCGCCCGGCAGGAACAGCGGGTCGTCGAGTACGAGGAATTCTTCGTCCCGCTGGGCCGCTGGCTGGAGGTGCGGGTCTTTCCGGACGCCGGGGGCCTGGGGGTGCATTACCGCGACGTGACCGGACGCCGCCTGGCCGCTGCCCGTGCGGAGGCCCTGGCCGGGGTCGCGCGGGACCTCGTCGCGGCAGTCACGGCGCAGGAGGTGGCGGGGGTCCTGACCGGCGGGGTACGGGAGGCCCTGGGGGCTTACAGCGCGGTGCTATACCGGCTGGAGGGCGAGGAACTGCGCGAGACGGCCCGCACCGGGCTGGCGGCGCCGGACGCGTGGCGGCAGATCAGCCTGCACGGCCCGCACCTGCCCGCGAGGGTGGCCCGCGACGGGGAAGCGCGCTTCTTGCACGAGGAGGATTTCCGGCAGCACTACCCCGGCGCGGGGTGGGCCGAGCGCACCCGCGCGGCGGCGGTGCTGCCCCTGCGGGCACGGGGGGAGCTGCTGGGCGTGCTCGCGTACAGCTACGACCACGCGCCCACCTTCAACGAGGCGGAGCGCTCCGCACTGCTGACCCTGGGCGGGCAGGGCGCCCTGGCGCTGGAGCGCACCCGGCAGGCCGAGGCCGCCCACGACCGCGAGGAACGCTACCGGGTGCTGTCCAACGTCACCAACGACGCGATCTGGGACTGGGAGTTCGCGGGCAACAGCGTGGTGTGGAACGAGGGGGTTTCGGCGCTGTTCGGTTACCCGCCGGAGGAGGTCGAGCCCACCGACCGCTGGTGGAAAGAGCACCTGCACCCCGACGACCGGGAGCGGATCGTCTCCAGCATTCACGCGGTGATCGCGGGCGAGGCGCGGGAGTGGCGGGGCGGCTACCGCTTTCGGCGCCGGGACGGGTCCTACGCCACGGTGCTTGACCGGGGGCAGGTCATTCGCGACGCGGCGGGGCAGGCCATCCGCATGATCGGCGGGATGACCGACCTCAGCGAACGCGAACGGACCGCCGCGCTGCAGGCAGAATCGGACGCGCTCTCGGCCTTTGCCGCCTTTACCGGCTCGGCGGGCGCCGAGACGGACCTCACCCGGCTCGCGCAGCGGGCGGTCGACACCCTGGTGCAGACGCTGGGCGACGGCAGCGCGGTGTACTACGAGCCTGGCGGCGAGCGGTGGCAGGCCCGGGCCTGGGCGGGGGAACTGCGCGGCGAGACGCTCGACCTCGCCCGCCGGGGCTTTGCCCTGCGCGAGTTGCTGCCTGATCCCACGAGCCCGGACCCGCAGTATGTCGAGTCCTGGGGGCAGCGGGGCGGCGAGGTCGGTGCCCGAACCCCGGAGTACGGCGCCGCCGCTTTTTTCCCCGTCGCGCAGGACGGCACCTGGCGCGGGCTGCTCACGGCGGGGCTGAAGGCCGCGCGGCACTGGACGCCGCGGGACCGGGCGGTGTTCGAGGCGGTCGCGCACGGCCTCACGCTGGCCGCCGAGCGCACCGCCTCGCTGGAGCGGCTGGAGGAGGAACGGGCCGCGACCGCCGCCTTCGCCGCCTTTACCGAGCGGATCGGCACCGAAACGGACCTGTCCGCGCTGGCCCGGCAGGCGGCGCAGGTGCTGCACGGGGCGCTGGAGGGCGTGAGCGCCGGGTACTACGAGCTGGAGGGGGACAAGTGGGTGGCCCGCGCCGTGGCCGGAAGCCTGCCCTCCGGGGTGATGGACGGGGCGCTGGGCCGCTTTCCGGCCGGGCGGCTGGACCTCCCCGCCGACGTGCTGTTCGTGGAGGGTGAGGACGCGGCGGCGGCCTTCTTTCCCTATTTCCTCCGGGGCGAACCGTGCGGCCTGCTGATGCTGGCGTCGGACACCCGGCCGACCTGGGGAGCGCGGGCGCAGGCGGTGTTCACCAGCGTGGCGCGGGGGCTGGCGTTGGCCTTCGAGCGCACCGGAACGGCGCGGATGTTGCAGGAGCAAAACGCCCAGTTGCACGCGCGGACACGGGCGCTGGAGGGCTTCGCGGAGCTGGCCCGGGACCTCGCCTTCGAGACGGACACGCTGGCCCTGGTGCGCCGCGCCCAGGAGATCGTGCTGACGCTGCTGCCGCCGGGCGTGGCCGTCTACTACGAGCCGCGCGGCGACCGCTGGCGGGTCCGTGCCCAGACGGGCGACGTGGGCAGCCCGGCGCTACAGGCGGCCCTCGACGCCGGGCTGCCTGTGAAAGAGGCGGGCAACCTGACCCAGCCGTGGCACACTGGGCAGGCCCACTACCAGGACGCCTATGCCCCCGACACCGACGGGCTGGCCGAGCAGACCCGGCATATCGGCGCGACCGCCACCGTCCCGATTCTGGTGGGCGGGCAGCCGCGCGGCGTTTTTGCGGTGGCCCTCTTCGGCTCCCGGTCCTGGGACGCGACCGACCGGGTGGTGCTGGACACGGCGGCCCGGCACCTCAGCCTGGCGCTGGAGCGGGCGGGGGTGGCCGCCGAACTCGGCCGCCAGCGCCTGGAGCTGGAAGCCGCCAACCAGGAGCTGGGGGCCTTTTCCTACACCGTGTCGCACGACCTGCGGGCGCCGCTGCGGCACATCGCGGGTTTTGCCGGGATGCTGCGCCGGGCGGTGGAGGCGGGGGACGCCGCCCGCGCCGCCCGTTCCCTGGACGTGATCGACGGGGCGGTCGCGCAGGCGGGGCGCCTGATCGATGCCCTGCTGGGCTTCTCGCACCTGTCCCGGCAGGAGCTGACCAAGACGGCGGTGGACCTGCGCCGCCTCGTCGAGAGCGTGCAGGCCGAGGCCGAGGCTGAAGCGGGGGGCCGCGAGGTGGAGTGTGCGGTGGCCGAGCTGCCGGAGGTGCGGGGCGACCCCGACCTGCTGCGGCAGGTGCTGTCCAACCTGCTATCGAATGCCGTGAAGTACAGCACCCGCTCGGAGCGCCTCCGGGTGGAGGTGACCGGCGAGCGGCGCTCCGGCGAGACCGTGATTTCGGTGCGGGACTCGGGCGTGGGCTTCGATCCCCGCTATGCCGATCGGCTGTTCGGCGTCTTCCAGCGGCTGCACCGCCAGGAGGAGTTCGGGGGCACCGGCATCGGACTGGCGACCGTGCGGCGCATCGTTCAGCGGCACGGCGGCCGGGTGTGGGCCGAGAGCCAGCCCGGCCAGGGCGCTGCCTTCCACTTCAGCCTCCCCGAGGACCCCGCCTGGCTGGGCGGCCCGTACCCGGAAGCCTGAGCCGCCTCCAGCAGTCAGGGCGCCGCCACAGCTTCTCCGCGCTTCCAGTTCAGAGGGACGCAGGAAGCCACACCAGGCAATCCCTGTCTCCGTGGATCTCCATGAACGGCAGAGGGGGACGGCGCCAAGGCGCCGTCCCCCTCTGCTCTGTTTCGTGGAAGGTTCTCGCTCGCGCTCACTTCCCCGTGTAGGTGAAGGCGAGGATCGCGCCGGGGTTGGCCATCTCGGTCACCCGCTGGCCCTGCTGCCCCAGCATCTGCCCGCCGCTGTCGGTGATGACGTAGATGGTGCGCCCGTCGGCCGAAACCGCCGTGTCGCGGTAGCGGTTGTTGGTCGGCAGGACCTTGATGGGGCTACGACAAGATCGACAAATCCTACTACGTTAAGGAAAAAAGAGCGGCCTGGCCGCTCTTTTCCGGCTATTAGCGACCGCTCAGTGCCCGGACGTAGCTCTCGCCCATGCCCCGCGCGCTGGTCTGGGCATAAATCTGAGTGGTGGCGATGCGCTTGTGGCGAAGGAACTTCTGCACCTGGTCGAGCGGCATCCCTGCGTACAGCAGGATCGTCGCCACGCTGGCGCGCAGGCGATGGGGCGTCACCGTCTTCTCGATCCCCGCCCGGCGCGCCGTGTCCTTGACGATGAGCTGGATGGCCCGCGCCGTGTACTGATCATGCCGGTTGCTCTCGAATAAGTAGCCTGTCCGGCGCCCGGCGAGATGGGTGCGCAACTCCTGGGCCAGCGCAGGCAGGATCGGCACGTACCCGTCACTGCCACCCTTGGCGTGAGCGATGTAAACCTGAGGCGGGTCGAGAGCCAAGTGCAGGTCCGTCACGCGGATGTTGACGAACTCCGACACGCGGGCGCCCGTGTAGAACAGTGTTTTCACCATGAGGCCGTACCCGCTGGTCCGCCGGTACGCCGCCTCGATCAGCCGCTCGATCTCCTCGCAGTCGAGGCGGTCCACCGTGCGCCGTCGTTCCTTGGGGGCGGTGAGCCCAAGGGCTCGCCGCACACCTTCGACGACGTGCTTGGTCTGGTCGAAGGTGAGGTGGTGCCTGCGCCACAGCTTGACAGTCCCCCGCACCACCTCGCGCAGGGAGTTCGCTTCTCCTGTTTGACCGCGAAGTTCAGCCGCTTCTTCACCTACTTCTGCTCGTGGCATCCCCCAGCGTACCGCTGACTTTTACGGGGTATGCGGATTCCGCGAAGTTGAAAGGCCAAAAACGCATCCGCTCTCCGTCCTACAGAACAAACTGACCGATGCCAATCGCCCCCTGAGTCACCTCGGGAGGACAGGGAACGGGTGCTGTAAGCCCCTGCCCAGCGTCACGTGAGTTCCTGGCCGTCCTTGTCGAGTCGGCCTGGATGGTCGTCCCCGCCGAACGTCTTCTCTACCCTCACGCCCAGTCGAATCACCTCCAGCAGTTCGGAACCGCTCACTTCCTCCAGGTCCAACCGCTTCAGGCGGTCCAGCAACGCCTGCCGCCGCGTCACGTTCTCCTCTAAGGCCCTGATCTGCTCGCCAAGAAGGGGCTGCGGGTCCTGCTCGGGCCTTCGCAGAACGGCTTGAATCCGGGCCAGGGACAGGCCGTAGGCCTCCAGACTCTGCACCTGCTGGATGGTCCGCAGAGCCGAATCGGAGTACAGGCCTTGCCCTGATGCCGCGCGCCCCACGGGCGCGAGCAAGCCGAGTTGCTCGTAGTGACGTAGGGTGCTGACGGGGAGACCGCTCCGCCGTGCGAGTTGTCTGAGGCTCAGTCGCATGTCGCCCTCCTGAGGCAACGGTAAGACCTGACGCTACGGCAGGATCAAGGGCCGTTCCTGCTCCAGCAGGCCTGAGTAGATTGGGGAGATGACTCCTGCCTGCCCCGGTTGCGGATTGAAGCTCGCTCATGTAGATGGCATCGCGCCGGAGAACTACGCCGCCTCTCCCGCCTGCTGGGCGACCTATGGGGAACTGACGGCCTACAACATGCAGCGCGCCGATCCGGGCTTTCTCCACCAATTGGCCGTGGACGCCTACGCCGCCCAACATGACGGCCCCAGCTCCAAAGCCATCGCCACGGCGTTCGGTCTCATCGGCCTGTACCTGACGTTCGAGCAGGGCTTCAATGGGCGGGAAGTACAGCACGCGCACGCGGTGCTCGCGGGATCCCGACACGACTGGCCCCGACTCGCGGCGCCCCCGTCACGTGGGGCCATGACCGTGGCCGACGTAATGGCCGCACTAGAAGGGGACGAGCGCGACGACCGACTCCGGGAGTGGGCTCGCCAGGTGTGGCTGGCCTGGAGCGAGCAGCACGCCATTGTCGCGGGGTGGCTCCCTGACCCGCAGCGACTGAAGCGCCCGAGCCGCTGGGGGCCAGCTCACTCCTGACCTGTCCAAGGATAGGGGCAGGCTGAGACTTCGCTGTTTGCGTTGCAACCCCAACTTCCGAGCGCTGCCGCCGCGATCTGGCACCTCATGCATGCAGCTCACTTCACCACAACTGGCCTGCCGACCCCCTGAGGTAAATCCGCTCGTCTGCTCTGCCGGAAAGTAGGCCCGTCAAGCTTGCTCTGGCGCCACACCCTGGATATCCTGAACGAAGGCGCTGTGTGCCGACGTCCGGCTGCTTGAGACCTCGTGACACCCCGCCGGGAGTTGCTCCCGTGAGCATTCAATTCAATCACGCCATCATCGCCGCCTCTGACCGCCACACGTCGGCGTTGTTCTTCGCCCACCTGTTCGGTCTCCTCCTGGGGACCCTTTGTGAGCGTCGTCCTCGAAGAAGGCGTCCACCTCCAGTTCGCGGAGCCGGGCGTACCAGAGATTCAGATGCAGCACTATGCGTTCCTGGTAGACGACGACACCTTCGACCAGGTCTACGGACGGATGCAGTCGAGTGGCCTTGAGCACTGGGCTGATCCGCAGGGCACGCTGCCCGGGCAGATCAATCGGCACCACGGCGGGCGTGGTGTGTACTTCAAAGACCCTGCTGGGCACGGTTTGGAAATCATCACGCGCCCCTACAGTTCGCCGCGCTGAAGCGGTCAGTCCGAGTTGCAACGCAAACGGCGAAGTCTCGGGCAGGCTCAAGGAGAAGCGGCCTGTGCCAACGCGTCGAGTAACCAGCGTATCCCCTGGGCGTAGACCGGGGTGTACGTCCAGCCTTTGAGGTGAGCCACCAGCCTCCAGTACCGGTCCATCCGGGGATCGGAGACGGACTGCATGTACTCCAGAAACCAGCGGATGAACCGGCGGTCAGGCTGACGGCCCATCATGAGGGCGAGCGTTTCCAGGGATGCCCTCAGTTGGGCCTGGGCCACAGCGTCCGCCGGGTCGCGCTGCTCCTCCACCGCCCCCCGCCCCAGGATCAACAGGGCCTGGACCGCGTTGCCCCAGGCCTCCACCTGCTCGGTCGGCACTCCCGGCACCGGCCGCGTCTGATTCCCCAGGGTTCGCTGGAAGCCCGCGTCGGTCACCAGCTCCGCCAACTCCAGCCAGGATTCCAGTTGCTCCTCGGTAAGCTCTTCGGGCAGGTCTTCCACCGCCGCCCGCCACACCTCAGGGTGGCCGGTCTGCCCGTCCATGGCGCGTTTCAGGTGGGTGGCCAGGAAGGTCTCACGCTCCAGTGCCCCCAGGCGGGCCAGGTTCTGGAGTCGGCTGAGCCGGGTCAGGATGAACTCCGGTTGGCCGCGCAACACGGCCCGCAGCAACACCTGCTGGCGTTGCAGCGCCCGCTGCTGCATCTCCAGGACTTCTAACTGCAAAGAGACGGCCTGGGCGGGGGAGCAGGTACCTTCCAGCAGACCCGCGATGGTCTCCAGATCGAAGTGCGCTCCCCGCAGTGCGCGCAGCAGTTCCAACCGGGTGCAGTCCTCCTCCGAGTACAGGCGGTAACCGGAGGGACTGACCCGGGTGGGGACCAGCAGGCCAAGGCGGTCGTAGTGACGCAGGGTTTGCACACTCACCCCGGCGCGTTTCGCCACCTCGCCAATCGTCAGCAGGTCAGCCACCGCTTGACTCTACAACCGTTGTAGACCTCAGGCTGTCTGGTGGAGGTACAGAACCATGACCGTTCAGATCATCGACACCCTGGCGGGTCAAAGAGCCGCCCTGGAAACGGGGTCGCTCGACCTTTTCCGAAGCCGGGTGATGGAGCCCATCGCACCGTTCTGGCAGACCATGCTCAGCCGCCGACCCGTAGGCGAGGGGAGTGCTGACCCTGCTCTGGAAATGGCGAGTGCCTGGGGATTCTACAGCCCGCTCGATGACCGCGAGGCGGGCCTGGAGGCCATCGCCGCGTTCGAGGCGGCCGGGACAGCGCAGCAGTGCGCGGACGCGGTGCAGCGGGGATTCAAGGCCCTCGACCCGGGCAGGCACGGCTTCGAGGTGAACCCGGGGTTCGCGTTCCTGCTCGGCCATCTGCGCGTGCTCAAAGGCGATTATGGGGCGTACACCGGAGCCCACACGCCGACCTTCGCGATGGTGATGGGCTGGCCCGATCCCGTGGGCACGCCGCGCTTGCCAGTGGCGGCGGCACACGAACTCAACCATGCTGTGCGGTTCACCTACGAGCCGTGGACACCGGAGACCACCGTCGGGCAGTACATGGTCGCCGAGGGACTGGCTGAGGCCTTCGGGGTCGAGGTGCTCGGTGATCCGGGCCTGGTGGGGCCGTACTCGGCGGCCCTCAGCCCCGAGCAGCTTGCGGCAGTCAGACCACGCTTTCGGGACGCGCTGGACCTCAGCGGCTTCCCTGTATTGCAGGGCTACATTTTCGGTGATTGGGCGGCAGAGCAGTTCAACTATCCCAAACAGGGTCTGCCGGATTACGCGGGCTACTCCATCGGCTATGAGGTCGTGCAGGGCTACCTGAAACATACGGGACGGTCCGCGGCGGAAGCGACGTACGTTCCGTGGCGTGAGATTGTCGAACAGTCAGGGTATTTCGAAGGGTAGCGACATCAGGCTCTTTCTCCGCCAGGGCAGGCGGAACAGTGAGGCTGTGGGGCAATCACCACGTGGATTGTCCACCCACGCCCTGGGTGTGACGGTCGCTTCAGCGTTCCAGGTGCGCCAGTGAGCCGTCTTGCACAGGCCGATGCCACTCACGCTCAGCAGAGGTGGCCTCGACCGCTCAGGAGGAAGGCTCGTTCGTGGCCCCCAGTCCAGCCTGCTTGACCAGAGCGCAGCGCGAGCAGTTCACGCGCTTTCCCCCACTCGACGAGCGCACCCTCTCCCGGTACTACCTCCTCGACGATACCGATCTGCGGCTCGTGCGGGAGCGGCGGCGGGACTTCAACCGGCTCGGCTACGCCGTACAGCTCACGGTGCTGCGTCACCTGGGGCGTGCCCTGCGCCCCAGCGAAACACTGCCCGAGATCGTGCTGGTCTCCCTCGCCGAACAACTGTGGGTGGACCCGGCGTGCTACGCCCGGTACGCCACCCGCGACCCGACCCGGCACGAACACTTCGCGGCCCTATGCCAGCAGTTCGGATACGTGGAACTGTCCCGTCGCCTGAACCACGAGTTGCGGGACTGGCTGATGCCGCTCGCGGTCGTCACCGACCAGCCTTTTCCCCTGATGAGCGCCCTGATGGACGAGCTGCGACGGCGCAAGGTGTTGGTGCCGCGCTTCAGCGTGCTCGAACGTCTCGTGCAGGCCGCGCGTGTCCGGGCCGACCGGCATACTTACGGCCTGCTCAACCTGCCGCTGAAAGGCGACCTCGCCGAGAAGGTGGACGCCCTGCTGGGGCCACAGGGCGCCGAGCCTGTTTCTCGGTTCGCATGGCTGGGTCGGCCCGTGGGCGCCCCCAAGGCCAAAAACGTCCTGGCACTGCTCGACAAGTTGGCCTTCGTGCGGACCTTTCCCGTCCAGAGCAACCTGCGCGCCTTCCTGCCGCAGAGCCGTCTGGAACACCTCGCTGAGGAGGCGAGGCGCTTAAGCGCCTCGCACCTGGGCGATTTCGAGCCAGGGCGGCGGCGGGCGACACTGATGGCCTATCTCTTCGACCTGTCGGAGACTCTGACCGACGCCGTGCTCGACATGCACGACCGCGTGATGGTGGGACTGCTCCGAGATGGCGAACGGGAAGCGGCGGAGGCGTTCGGGCAGCAAGGGCCGCCGCTGGTCGAACAGTTCGGCACCTTCCGGTCGGTCTGCGCGGCGGTGATCGCCGCGCGTGAGCAGGGCGCCGACCCCTACCAGGCCATCGAGGCGGTGGTGAACTGGCAGCAGCTCGTCGAGACCGTGCGGGAGAGGGAGGTAGTGCGCGCCGAACAACTCGACCCGCTGCACCATGCCCTCAAGGGGTACGCCAAGGTGCGGTCCTACGCGCCGCGAATGCTCGCGGCGTTCACCTTCCATGCCGAAGGAGCGGCTGCGCCTCTGGTCGAGGCGCTGGGGCTCCTTCGCGAGATATACGCCGCGAACAAGCGGACGCTACCCGAACACGTGCCCATCAGCTTCGTGCGGCAGAAGTGGGCGGGGCAGGTGTTTAGAGACGGTGCCATCGACCGCCGGGCCTATGAACTGTGCGTGTTGGACGAGTTGCGGCTCGCGTTGCGAGCCGGGGACGTGTGGGTGGCCGGGAGCCGCAAGTACAAGGACCTTGACGCCTACCTATTGCCGCAAGGCGTGTGGCCACGGCGCCTCCCCGAGTTGGGGTTGAGCCTGCCCGAGACCTTCGACGCCTTCTGGGCGGTGACCGAGCCCACGCTGCAAGGACAGCTCCGTGAAGTCGAGGGCTTGCTGGCCCAAGGGGTGTTGTCGTCCGTCACGGTGCGGGGACGGAAGTTGAAGATCGGGAAGACCCCGAAGGCCGTACCCGACGAGGTAGAACCCCTGGAGCGGCTGTTGAGCGCGCGGCTCCCGCGCGTGAAGATCACCGACCTGCTGCTGGAGGTGAACGCCTGGACCCGCTTCACAGGCGCTTTTTTGAACCTGCACAGCGGCAAGGGCGTGGAGCGGCACGATCACCTCCTCACCGCAATCCTGGCCGATGGGCTCAACCTCGGACTGACCAAGATGGCCGAGGCCTCGCCCGACCCGGGCGTGACCGCCCGGCGCCTGATGTACCTCTCGGATTGGTTCATTCGCCCCGACTCTTACGCCGCTGGACTCGCCGAACTCGTCAACTTTCAATCCAAGCTGCCCCTGGCCGCCCTGTGGGGCGACGGCACGACCAGCAGTTCCGATGGGCAACGCTTTCCCACAGGTGGGCGCGGCAAGACCTTCGGGCACTTGAACGCGAAGTACGGCCGGGAACCGGGCGTGCTGTTCTACACCCACCTCAGCGACCAATACGCGCCTTTCCACACCAAGGTCATCACGGCGAATGTCCGGGACGCCCTGCATGTGCTAGACGGTCTGCTGTACCACCTGTCCGAGCTGAAGATCAAGGAGCACTACACCGACACCGCCGGGTACACCGAGCAGGTCTTCGCACTGTGCCACCTGCTGGGCTTTCGCTTTGCTCCACGGATTCGGGATCTGGGCGAGACGCGGCTGTACACGCCGGAAGTCGCTTCGGCTTACGGTCTCCTCGAACCGCTGGTGGCCCAGCGGCTCAACCTGCGGCTGATCCGTGAGCACTGGGACGAGTTGCGGCGGCTCACGGCGTCCATCAAGGCGGGCACGGTGACCGCTTCGCTGATCCTGTCCAAGCTGGCCTCGTACCCCCGCCAGAACGGGCTTGCCCTGGCTCTCCGTGAGTTGGGCAGGGTGCAGCGCACCCTGTTCACCCTGGAGTGGCTGCGCGACCCTGACCTGCGGCGGCGGGTGTTGGTGGGACTGAACAAGGGGGAAGCCCTGCACGCCTTGAAACGGGCGGTGGCCTTTCACCGCAACGGGGAGATTCGGGATCGTTCCTTCGAGGCCCAGATCAACCGCGCCAGCGGTCTGAATCTTGTCACCACCGCTATTGCCGTGTGGAACACGGTGTACTTGGGGCGAGCAGTGGACGCCATGCGTGCCGAGGGACAGGACGTGCCGGATGACCTGTTGGCGCACGTGTCACCGCTGTCGTGGGAACACATTGGGCTGACGGGTGACTACGTATGGCGGCCAGAGACCGTGCCCGGCGAGGGCGCCTACCGGGCGCTACGTGAATAAAAAGCGTGCAGGACGCTCTTTTTCCTTAACGTAGTAGGATTCGCCAATCTTGTCGTAGGCCCCTCCACCAGCAGGGAGGATTGGAGTCGGCCGAGCGGTGAGCCGTCCTCGGCCCGGAGGTTGGCAGCCAGCAGGGTATAGGTCGCGCGCTCGGTCAGGCGCGTCAGGGCCGCTGGACCGTAGGAGATCCACAGGTCGTTCCCCAGCGTCTGGACGGTGACCCCCGCCGCCGCGAGCACGGGCGGCAGGGCGACGCCGCGGGTCAGGCGGCACTCCTCGAACCGACGGTCGAAGGCGTCGCCCGCATCCCAGCGAAAGACGGTGCGCCCCGCGGCTTGCGCCTCCGTCTGGACCTGCCGCGCCATGGTGGTGAGCCGGGACAGGGCGCCGAGGCGCCCGTGAATGTCGTTGGAATGGAGGAAGGTCAAGGACCACACGTTCGCAGTGTAGAGGTGCGAACTCGTTGACGGTTTGCCCAAAAGGGCCTTGCTCTGGGGTTGCCATTGAAATGCAGGAGGCAGGGGGCAGTCATCTATGCCGAGTTCTGCTCGCCAGCGTGCACCGAGGCCTACAAGGTCCAGCTCGCGCATCTGCGGGCCAGTCACCTCGAACAGGTCTATGGGGAGCGGCTGTGCGACGCGGGCCTGGCCTTCGTGCCGCAGTACCCGCTCGGCCCCTACGTGGTGGACCTGGCCTTCCCGCAGGTGCGGTTGCTGGTGGAGGTAGACGGCGAGGTGTACCACGCTGGTCCCCGAACACAGATGCACGATGATTGCAAGGACGCCCTGGCCGCTGTCGGAGGCTGGTGCCTGTTGTTGGGCGAACGTCTCGAAGAGGCCGTTCGCTGGGTGGTCGAGGCATTTCAAGGATGGGAGTCTTCGTCCTGAACCGACTGACCGGGAACAGGGGTTGACAATCAGCGTCCGGGGGCGTGATCGATGTCCCCATGCTCTTCGTCGCCGGAGGGCATGGCCACGACGTATATCTTGTACGCGGAGGAGCGGCCAAACACGTTGTTGATATCGTTGCTGCCGTGAAGCGTGTTCTTGTGATCGGCAGTCCCGGCGCTGGGAAGAGCACATTTTCCATCCAGTTGGCTGCGAAGACGGGCCTGCCGCTCGTCCACTTGGATGACGTCTATTGGAAGCCCGGCTGGGTACGGCCGGCCAAAGCCGAATGGGTGCACCTGGTCGAACAGTTGACCGCCGCAGATGCTTGGATTCTTGATGGGAATTACACCAGCACCCTGAAGCAGCGTGCCGCGCTTGCAGATGAAGTCATTGTCCTGAGGTACTCGCGCCTCTTGTGCCTGTACCGCGCGGTCACACGGGCCTTGTTCAATCGGTACTGCTCCAGGAAATCCTTCAAGCAGCGTTGCGAGACTTCGCCGCTTCCAGCAGCTTAGCCCAGGGGCAGGCGTACCCCAGAGCTGAGTGAAGCCGGACCTGGTTGTACCAGTCACGAAATTTG